>CAMAWC010000070.1 GCA_945861875.1 Bordetella parapertussis | reverse complement strand
GGGCGGCCGGTGTCGACAACGATGTCGGCCACTTCGGCGTAAAGCGGGTCGCGCTGCAAGTAGAGCTCCTGCAGCCGGCCAAGCGGGTCGGGGGTCTGCAGCAGCGGGCGGTTCTTGTCGTTCCGGGTGCGGTACCACAGGTCGCGCGGCTGGGCGCGCAGGTAGACCACCACGCCGCGCTCCTTCAACAGGGCGCGATTGGCGGGCGAGAGCACGATGCCGCCGCCGGTGGCGAGCACGATGTTGTCCTGCGCCGCAAGTTCGGCCAGCGTCTGTTCCTCGCGCGCACGAAAGCCCTCCTCGCCCTCGATCTCGAATATCACCGGAATCTTGACACCGGTGCGCGCCTCGATTTCGTGGTCGGTATCGTAAAACGCGCGGTCAAGGCGCCGCGCGAGCAGGCGCGCGACGGTGGTCTTGCCGGCGCCCATCAGGCCGACGAGGAAAATGTTGGTGGTGTTCTTCACCTGCGTATTCTACCGCCCGCCCCGTCCGCTTCCAATTACGCCGGCAGTTTTACGGCCGCCAGAATGCAAAAAGCCGGCCAACAGCCGGCTTTTTGCGCGCAAGGGAACCCTACCGGACAACGAGGTTGGGATTGATAATGCGCGGCGTGATGAACACCAGCAACTCGGTCTTGTTGTCCCGTCGCACGGTGTTCTTGAACATGACGCCAATCACCGGCAGGTCGCCGAACAGCGGCACCTTGGTGGTGCTGACGTTCTCGTCCTGGGTGAAGATGCCGCCGATGACGACGGTGCCGCCGTTCTCGACCAGCACCTCGGTCTTGACGTGCTTGGTGTCGATGGCGAAACCCGAACTGGTCTGGATGCCGACCGTGTCCTTGTTGACGTCCAGGGTCATGATGACGTTGCCGTCGGGTGTGATCTGCGGCTTGACCCGGAGCGCGAGGTTGGCCTTGCGGAAGGACACGCTGGTCGCGCCGCTGGAGGTGGCCTGCTGGTAGGGCAGTTCCGTGCCCTGCTCGATCAGCGCCTCGACCTGGTCGGCCGTGACCACGCGCGGACTGGAAATGACCTTGCCCTTGCCGTCGGCCTCGAGCGCGGAAATCTCCAGGTTGAGGAAGCGCGTCATGCTGGAGTTATAAAGAATCATCGAGAACACGCCGGCCGAATATCCGTTTATACCGCCCGCCGGCAGGTTGGAGGCAAGGCTGTTGTCCAGGCTGGAGGTGCCGAAACCCTGCGCCGCCGGTCCCGGGATGGTCGCCGTCTGGTTGAGGTTGCCGCCAAAGCCGAAGCGCGGCGAGTTGCCGCTGCTGGTGATCTGGTTGCTGGTCAGCGCGTTCACACCCAGGCGCGCGCCCAGGTTCTTGCTGAAGTTGTCGGTCGCCTCGACAATGCGCGCCTCGATCAGTACCTGGCGCACCGGGATGTCGATCTGCGTGATCACTTTCCGCACTTCCTCCAAGCGGCTGGGCACATCCTGCACAAACAGCTTGTTGGTCCGCGTATCGACCACCGCACTGCCGCGCTTGGACAGCATGCGCTGCTGCGGATTGGACAACAGGGCCGCCACTTCCGAGGCCTTCTGGTAATTGAGCTGGAAACTCTCGGTGCGGGTCTGCTCGAGGTCGACGATCTGCGCCTGCGATTCGAGCTGCAGTTTTTCCTTGGTGGCCAGTTCGTCGCGCGGGGCGATCCACAACACATTGCCGTTCTTGCGCATGTCCAGGCCGCGCGTTTGCAGGATGATGTCCAGGGCCTGGTCCCACGGCACGTCCTTCAGGCGCAGCGTCAGGTTGCCGCCGACCGAGTCGCTGGTGATGATGTTGAGGTCGGTGAAATCGGCGATGACGTTGAGCACGCTGCGCACTTCGACATTCTGGAAATTGAGCGAGAGCTTCTCGCCGTTGTAACCGCCGCGGCTGCCCTGGGTGAGCTTGTTCGGGTCGAACTGCACCGGCTTGACCTCGACCACGAACTGGGTGTCGGTCTGGTAGGCGTTGTGCTCCCACAGGCCCTTGGGCTCGATCACCATGCGCACGTTCTCGCCCTGCGGGAAAACGTTGATGCTCTGTACCGGCGTGGCGAAGTCGACCACGTCCAGGCGCCTTCTCAACGCATCGGGCAGGTTGGTCTTGAGGAAATCGACAATGATGGTCTGGCCCTGCTGGCGGATGTCGATGCCCGTGGTGGTGTCGGACAACTCGACCACCAGCCGGCCCTCGCCGCCCTTGCCGCGGCGGAAATCGACATCGCGCAGATTGTGCTTGCCGTCGGCCTTGTTTTCGGCGAAGTGCGAAACGGTCGCGCCACCGGGTTTTGCCGCCGTGGCCACCGGGGTCAGGGTGACCAGCATGGTCTTGCCGTCGATCTGGGTGTCATAGCTCACCAGATTGCGCAGGTTGAGCACCAGGCGCGTGCGATCGCCCGCCTGCACCATGTTCATGCTGCGCAAATCATTCTCACCGATGTTCTGGGTGTTGCGTCCGAGCGCGTTGGCGGTATCGGGAAAGTCGAATGCGATGCGCGCCGGGTTGGCGACGGTGAAGCTGGCCGGCGGGGTCTTTAGCGGCTCCTTCGTGGTGATGCGCACGACAATGCGCCCGCCCTGCTGGGTGACGTTAAAGCCGTCGATGCTGTTGGACTGCGCGATGGCCGCCTGGGCGAACCAGGTGAGCATGAATACCGCGCCAGTCAGGAGTCTGCCGTATGTAATCTTCATCTTCCACCTCCGCCCGATTCGACGAGCTGTAGCGTGCTTTGCCGTTCAGCCCAATCCCCACCCGCATCCTGGACCAGTTCACGCAGCAAGATCTGGTTTTCCTTGATGTCGGTGATGATGCCGAAATTCTGTCCCATGTAATTGCCGATCTTGACGCGATAGACGCTGGCGTCGGCCTTGACCAGCCCGAAATTCATTTTCGGCTGCTGGATCACGCCGACCATGCGCATGGATTCAAGCGGGAACGCCTCGAGCGGTTCCTTCGGACGGTTCAAATCCGGCTGCAAGCCCTTGGGCGCGACGGTGCCGGCGGCCTTGGTGACGAGCTCGATCTTGGCCGGGCCGAACGGGTCGGGGATGTCAAAGCCGGTATAGGGCACCGGTTCGTAGGGCTTGACCACCGGCAGCGGGTCGATCTTGCCGCGCAAGTCCTTGGTCAGGCCCTTCAACTCGTCCTTCAGGTCGGCAAACTCGCCGCCGCCGCAGGAGACGAGCAACACAAGCACGGATAGCAGGACGAGCCGCTTCATTTCTTCGCCGCCGCTTTGGGTGCCGACTTGCGCTGCTTGGCCACTTCCTCGTCATCGAGGTAGCGGAAGGTCTTGGCGGTGGCATCCATCACCAGGGTGCTGTCCTTGGATACTGCGAGGGTCATGTCGTTAAGGGTCACGATGCGCGACAGTTGCCCGATGTCGCTGGCGAAGGCGCCCATGTCGTGATAGCTGCCGGTGACTTTGATGGAAATGGGCAGCTCGGCGTAGAAGTCCTTGGCCGCTTCGGCCGGCGCCGGCTTGAACAGCTCAAACTGCAACCCGCGGCCAAGGCCGGCCTGGTTGATGTCCACCAGCAAGGCGTCCATTTGCGAGCGGTTGGGCAGCTGCTTCAACAATGCGCCGAACGAGCTGTCGATTTCACGCAACTGCTGCTGATACAGGTCGAGGTTGACCGACTGCTGCTTTTTCTTGACGTATTCGTCCTTTAACTTGACCTCGGTGGCAGCGCCGGCATCGAGCTCCTCGATCTGGCCGGCCCAGTCGCCGAAATAGGCGCCGACGATGATGCAGACCAGCAACGCCAGCAGGGCCACCGCCTTGGGGACGGGCGGCCAGCTGCCCGGATCTTTCGGGTTAAGGAACTTGAACTGTTCGAGTAATTGTTTCATCGTTCAGCCTTTTTTCGCCGCGGCCGGTGCGGCCTTCGCCCCGGCCTTGGCCGCCGCGGCCTTGCCGGCTTCCTCAAGCTGCGGCCGCTTGATGTTCACGTTCATGGTGAACTCTGAAATGCGCTTGTTGTTGATGGTGGCCGAACGGATCTCCACCAGGTCCGGGTTTTCAAGATAAGGGGACGAACCGAAATTGCGCATCAGCGTGGAGACGCGCGCATTGGACTGGGCGTAACCGGTAAGGTTGACGCGCAGCCCGGTCTGTTTCACCGTTTTCAGATAGACCCCGTCGGGCACCTGCCTTACCAGCTGGTCGAGCAGGTTGACCGACTGGCTCCGCTCGGCCTGCAGGCGTTCGATCACCTGCTTGCGCGACAACAGTGCGGCGATTTCGTCCTTGAGTTTCTTGATTTCCTCGATTTCCTTGTCGAGCTTGGTGTTTTCCTTTTTCAGGAACTCGTTACGGTCGGCCTGGATCGCGATATACCCGGCGATCACGCCGTGCACCAGGACCGCGATTGCGATGCCGAGCACGGCGACCATGCCGGCAAGAATGCCCAATTGCTTGCGCTGGGCCTTGCGGCGCTCTTCGCGGTGGGGCAGCAGGTTTACGCGGATCACGGATCGAATCTCCGGATGGCCAGGCCGCAGGCGACCATCAAAGACGGCGCTTCGGTCAGCAGTTTTTTCAACTGGATGCGCGGCGACACGGCCATGCTGGCAAACGGGTTGGCCACCATGGTGTTGACCTGGGTGCGCGTCGAAACCACGTCGTCCAGGCCGGTGATGACCGCCGAGCCGCCGGTGAGCAGGATGTGCTCAATGGTGTTGTATTGGGTCGAGGTGAAGAAGAACTGCATCGCACGCTGGATTTCGACGGCGACGTTTTCCATGAACGGGCGCAGAACCTCGGCATCAAAATTCTCCGGCAGTCCACCGCTCCTTTTGGCGTTTTCGGCCTCCTCAAGGCTCATGCCGTACTGGCGCATGATGTCCTGCGTCAGCTGGCTGCCGCCGAAAGCCTGCTCGCGTGTGTAGACCGTCTGGTCGTTGCGCAGCACGGTGATATTGGTGACGTTGGCGCCGATATCGACCAGGGCGACGTTCTGGTCCTTGCCACCGTTGGGAAACTGCATTGCGATGAGCTCAAACGCCGCCTGCATGGCGAAAGACTCGACGTCCATCACCAGCGCCTTTAAGCCGGATGCCTCGGCCACGGCGACGCGGTCCTCGACCTTTTCCTTGCGACTGGCAGCGATCAGCACTTCGACTTCCTCGGCCGAGGAGGGCGCCGGACCGACCACCTGGAAGTCAAGGTTGACCTCCTCCAGGGCAAACGGAATGTACTGGTTGGCCTCGGTTTCGACCTGGATTTCGAGCTCTTCCTCGCGCAGGCCGGCCGGAACGATGATTTTCTTGGTAATGACGGCTGCGGTGGGCAGCGCCATGGCGACGTTCTTGGTGCGGGTGGCGAGTTTTTTCCAGGCGCGCTTGACCGCCTCGGACACGGCCTCAAGGTTGGCGATATTGCCGTCCACCACCGCGTCCTTGGGCAGCGGTTCGATGGCGTAACGCTCGATGCGCCGCTGACCCTTGCCGGCATCGACAAGTTCGACCATCTTGACCGAGGAGGAACTGATGTCCAGCCCGATCAGCGGCGGTGTCTTGGGTGTGAAAATGTCCAGTTGCACGACTATTATTCCCCGGTAATACTCAAGTACGCAGGCGCATCAAACCGCTTTGGCCGGGGACAGGGAAACCAGCCCCCGCACCCCTTACCCGTCAAGCAACCGGCCGGTCCAGGAACTGAACCTGCGCCGGGCACTACTATCTATCTCCGCCCTGCCTTGCCGCCGTATTTATAGCCGTATTTACGGCGATACTTCATTTCGAATCGTGCTGTTAGGCCGCATTAGTATAATTCACATTAAAGCCTAGCAACAAGTCTAGGCAGTGTAAAGCAAATTATTCACGCTTGTTTTGCCATGCCCGAGCCTAAACCCTATAATAGCGCAGCCCCCACCCACCCTTAAATGACGCGCCCCCCGTCCTCCGCCCCCAGCCGTTTGCCCCTGTGGCTGCGCCTGCTGGCCTTTCCCTTCGTGTTGCTTGCCGGCCTGGCCGTCCTTGGCACGGCAGTGCTGGCCTTTGTCCTGCTGCTGCTCTTCCCCAACCTGCCGTCCATTGACGTACTGACCGATTACCAGCCGAAAATCCCCCTGCGCATTTATTCGGCCGATGGCGTCCTGATCGGGGAGTTCGGCGAAGAACGGCGCGCCATGGTGCAGATCGCCGAAGTCCCGGTGCTGATGAAACAAGCCATCCTGGCCGCCGAGGACGACAGGTTTTACCAGCATTCCGGTGTGGATTTCCTCGGCGTGCTCAGGGCCGCCTACTCGAATCTCGCCGGCGGCGGGAAACGCCAGGGAGCATCGACCATCACCATGCAGGTGGCGAGGAACTTTTTCCTCTCCAGCGAGAAAACCATCACGCGTAAGGCCTACGAGGCGATGCTCGCCTTCAAGATCGAGGCGAGCCTCAGCAAGGACCAGATCCTCGAGATTTACATCAACCAGATCTACCTGGGCCAGCGCGCCTACGGCTTTGCCTCGGCCGCGCAGGTCTATTACGGCAAAAACCTCAAGGACATCGTCCCGGCCGAAGCGGCCATGCTGGCCGGCCTGCCCAAGGCGCCCTCCAGTTTCAACCCGGTGGTCAATCCCAAACGCGCCAAATTGCGCCAGCTTTACGTGCTGCGGCGCATGCACGAATTGGGGCACCTCACCGACGCCCAGTACGCCGAGGCGCAAAAAGCGCCGCTTAACCTCAAGCGCAACACCAGTGAATTCGCGGTGCACGCCGAATATGCCGCCGAAATGGTCAGGCAAATGCTGTTTGAGCGCTACCCGGATGAGGTCTACAGCAAGGGTTTTCGCGTCTATACCACCATCACCAAGGCCGACCAGGACGCCGCCTATGCCGCGGTGCGCCGCGGCGTGCTCGATTACGACCGGCGCCACGGTTACCGCGGCGCCGAGGGCTATGCCGACCTGACCGATGCCACCGACGAGGACTACGAGGAAGCCTTGTCCGATGCTAACGACAGCGACGACCTCATCGCCGCGCTGGTGCTAGAAGCCAGCCCCAAGCAGGTCAAGGTCTACCGCCGCGGCGGCGACACCCAGCTGATCAGCGGGGACGGGCTCAAATTCGCCGCGCGCATGCTCGAGGACAAGGCGGCGCCCAACAAACGCATCCAGCGCGGCGCCATAGTGCGCATCCAGAAGGACGAAAAGGGCGCCTGGTCCATCGTGCAACTGCCCGAGGTCGAAGCGGCCTTCATCTCGGTCACGCCGCAGGACGGCGCGGTGCGCTCGCTGGTCGGCGGTTTTGACTTTAACCGCAACAAGTACAACCACGTCACCCAGGCCTGGCGCCAGCCGGGCTCCTCGTTCAAGCCGTTCATTTATTCGGCATCGCTGGAAAAGGGCTTCACCCCGGCGACGGTGATCAACGATGCGCCGGTGGTGGTCGACCCCTTCCTCACCGGCGGACAGGTCTGGGAGCCGAAAAACTACGACGGCAAGTACGAGGGCCCGATGCGCATGCGCACGGCGCTGGCGAAATCGAAAAACATGGTGTCGATACGCATATTGCAGGCGATCAGCCCGCAATATGCGCAGGACTACATCACGCGCTTTGGTTTTGACGCCGAGCGGCACCCGCCCTACCTCACCATGGCGCTGGGCGCCGGCGCGGTGACGCTGTGGCAGATGGCGCGCGGCTACAGCACCTTTGCCAACACCGGCTACCGCATTGAGCCGTATATCGTGTCGCGCATCGTCGATGACCGCGGCAACGTGCTGGCGCAGGCGCAACCGCAGCAGGCGGGGGACGAGGCGCTGCGCGTGATCGACGCACGCAACGCCTTCATCATGGACAGCATGCTGCGCGACGTGACCCGTTACGGCACCGCCACGCGCGCCTCGGTGACGCTAAAGCGCCAGGACCTTGCCGGCAAAACCGGCACCACCAACGACTTTATCGACGCCTGGTTCAACGGCTACCACCCGACCCTGGTCGGGGTGGCCTGGATCGGCTTCGACCAGCCGAAAAAGCTCGGCAACGGCGAAACCGGCGGCTCGGCCGCGCTGCCCATCTGGATCAATTACATGAGCAAGGCGCTCTCCGGCGTGCCGGAAATGGCGATGAACCAGCCCGAGGGGGTGGTCAGCGCGCGCATTTCCGAAGCGGGCATGCACTCGCCCGAAGGCAAGTTGAGCGACTTTTTTTACCGCGAAAGCCTGCCGCCCCCCGAGACGGGTGCGGCGCCGGCCGGGGCCAAGCCCTCGGACGAGGTAAAAAACCAGTTGTTCTGAGTCCTGAGGCTGGCCGGGCCGGACCGCGCTCAGCCGAGCCTTATCGTTTCACCCGATTGCAGACTGACCAGGCTCGACAAGGCGGCAAACAATTCCTTGCCGTCGCGGGTGTTGACCCAGGCACCGGCGGCCGGATCATGGCGGAAGTGAAAGCCGCCGGACCGGGCGGCGACCCAGATTTCGCGCGCGGTGCCATGGCGGTTGACGATGATTTTGCTGGCGTCGGCACACTCGATTTCGAGCACGCCGCCGTCCTTGAGTTCCCAGTCAATATCGGCGCCGCTCGCTTCCAGGCCGGCGTCAAGACGCTCGAGCGCGGCGTCGGCCAGAAGGTTGAATTCGCTCTCTGTCATCATGTGTTGGAGGCTCTGAACGGGCAGGAAACCGGATACACTATCGCAACCGCAACGGCGGCACTGCCGGTGCGGCCGGATCCCGAATATATCCAGGCTTTTCCCGTTATTTTTTGCATGTAAACCGCCATGTCCCGCGTCTCTGTCATTTTCGCCGCCCTGCTCGTCGCGTTTGCGCTGCAAGCCTGCGGCACCAAGGGCCCGCTCTACCCGCCGCCGCCGGGCGGTACGCCCGCCGACGCCAAAGCACCCAGTACGGGACGCTAGTGCCTTACTTCACCTACCGCGCAGGCAAACTGTACGCGGAATCGGTTGCGCTTGAGGATATCGCAAGCCGCTTCGGCACGCCTTGTTTTGTCTATTCGCGCGCCGCTTTGCAGGACGCCCTCGCCGGCTTCCAGCAGGCCTGCAGCCGGCTTGGCCGGCCCGACACGCTGGTTTGCTATGCCATGAAGGCCAATTCCAACCTCGCCATCCTCAACCTGTTCGCCCGCGCCGGCGCCGGCTTTGACATCGTTTCGGGCGGCGAGCTCGAACGCGTCCTCGCCGCCGGCGGCGACCCGGGCAAGGTCGTTTTCTCCGGCGTGGGCAAGAGCGCCGCGGAAATGCGCCGCGCCCTCGAAGTGGGCATTCTTTGCTTTAACGTCGAATCGGAAAGCGAACTCGCGCGCCTGGACGCGATTGCCGGCGCCGTCGGACGCAAGGCGCGTGTTTCGCTGCGTGTCAATCCGGACGTCGATCCGAAGACCCACCCGTATATCTCGACCGGCCTCAAGGAAAACAAGTTCGGCATCGAGTTTGGCGCGGCCGCGGCCATCTACCGCAAGGCGGCAAAAATGCCCCACATCGAAGTGGTCGGCATCGACTGCCATATCGGCTCGCAGCTGACCGAAACCGCGCCCTTCATCGCCGCCCTCGACAAGGTGCTGCAACTGGTGGACGAACTCGCCGCGGGGGGCATTGCGCTCGAGCACATCGACCTTGGCGGCGGCCTTGGCATCCGCTACCAGGACGAGGCGCCGCCTGCGGTTGCCGATTACCTCGCGCCGCTGTTTGCCCGGCTGGCCGGGCGCAAACAACGAATCATGTTCGAACCGGGCCGCCACCTCGTTGGCAATGCCGGGGTGCTGCTCACCCGCGTGGAGTATCTCAAGCACAACACGGATAAGAATTTTGCCATCGTCGATGCGGCGATGAACGACCTGATGCGCCCGGCGCTCTACCAGGCCTGGCACGACATCGTCCCGGCGGTACAGCGCGACGGGGCCGGGCTGGCCTACGACATCGTCGGCCCGGTGTGCGAAACCGGCGACTGGCTGGGGCGCGAACGACGCCTGCCGCTTCTCGAGGGCGACCTGCTGGCGGTGATGTCGGCCGGCGCCTACGGCATGAGCATGAGCTCCAATTACAACAGTCGCGGCCGCGCCGTCGAGGTGATGGTCGACGGCGCCCAAATGCACCAGATCCGTGCCCGCGAAAAACCGCAGGAACTCTTTGCTTTGGAACAGCTTTTGCCGTAAATTCCCCTCCTTCCGGCGGGTTGAACCCGGGTTGAACCAATCGGCCCGCGCCGGCTCGAACATCCGGCTCTAAAAATTCCGCAATATTTCGCCAGTCCAATCCATGAACCAGCCCATTATCCCGACCTCGACCGCCAAACCCTTTTTCAGCCGAACGCGCACGATATTTTTCGGCCTGCTCGTGGCCGTACTGGCCGGCGGCGGCCTCTATGCTTACTTCGGCGGGCTGATCGGTGGTTCCCGCGACGGCAAGGGGGGGGCGGCCAGTGCCGCTGCGGGCAAGGGCGGCGCAGCCAAGGGCGATGCCGGCAAAGGCGGGGCAGGCAAGGGCGGCGGCGCCGTCCCGGTCTCGGTGGCCGTGGTGGCGCAGGAAACCGTGGCTTTCAAACTCAAGGCCATAGGCAATGTCGAAGCGCTGTCCACGGTCGGCGTAAAGGCGCGTGTCGACGGACAGATCATCGAGGTGGGTTTCAAGGAGGGCGACGAAGTGAAGAAGGGCAGCGTGCTCTTTCGCATCGATCCGCGCCCCTACGAGGCGACACTGCGCCAGGCCGAGGCCAACAACCTGCGCGACACGGCGCAACGCGACCAGACGCGCTCGCAGGAAAAGCGCTACCAGGAATTGCTGCAAAAGAATTTTGTCTCGAAGGAAGCCTACGCGCAGATCCGCACCAACGCCGATGCGGCGGACGCCGTGGCGCAATCGAGCAAGGCCGCGGTCGATAACGCAAAACTCAACCTGGAGTACTGCACCATCCGCTCGCCCATCGATGCCTATACCGGCAAGATCCAGATCCAGATGGGGAACCTCGTCAAGGCCAATGACAGCAACTCGCTGGTGGTACTCAACCAGGTGCGCCCGATTTACGTCAGCTTTGCCGTGCCCGAACAAAGCCTGGCCCTGCTGCGCACCCACATGGCCAAAGGCCCGCTTGCGGTCGAAGCGGGCCCGCCCAACTCCGACAAGGTCGCCGCCTCGGGCCAGTTGATATTCGTCGATAACGCCGTGGATGCGACCACCGGCACCATCAAGCTGCGTGCACGCTTCCCCAACAACGACAACGCCCTGTGGCCGGGCCAGTTCGTCAACGTCAGCCTCAAACTCTACGACCAGAAGGACGCCATGCTGGTGCCCTCGCAGGCGGTGCAGACCGGTCCGGACGGGCAATTCGTCTACGTTGTAAAGGCGGACATGACCACCGAGGTGCGCAAGGTGAGCGTGGAGCGCGCGGAGGGTGACAAGGTGATCATCGCCAAGGGGCTGCAAGCGGGCGAACAGGTGGTCACCCGCGGGCAGCTGCGGCTGGCGCCCGGCGTGAAAGTCAACACGGCGGTTGCGGCAGCGGCCAAATCCTGATGCGGCACGATCCTAAACCGGCGGCCGGGTCAAGCATACCGGGGCAGGCACACCACCAGGATAAGCGGGTAAAAGGGTAAGAACAAATGGGCGCGAATCTCTCCGAACTGTTTATCCGCCGTCCGGTCATGACCATTCTGATCATGCTGGGCATCGTCGTTTTCGGCGTCGCCGGCTTCAAGAAGCTTCCGGTATCGGCCCTGCCCAACGTCGATTTCCCCACCATCCAGGTCACTGCCGAACTCTCCGGCGCCAACCCCGAAACAATGGCCGCCGCAGTGGCAACGGTGCTCGAGAAGCAGTTCTCGACCATCGCCGGCCTCGATTCGATGACCTCGATCAGCAGCCAGGGCATCACCAGTATCACCATGCAGTTTGCCCTCGAACGCGACATCGACGCCGCCGCGCAGGACGTCACCTCGGCCATCGCCACCTCGTCACGCCTGCTGCCAAGCAACATGGCCGCGCCGCCGTCGTTTCGCAAGGTCAATCCGGCCGACCTGCCGATATTCCTGCTGACGCTCACCTCGGACACGCTGCCCCTGTCGACGGTGAACGAATACGCCGAAACCTTTCTTGCCCAGCGCATCTCCACCATCAGCGGCGTGGCCCAGGTACAGGTCAACGGCCAGCAAAAATACGCCGTGCGGGTGCAGGTCGACCCGAGCGCGCTCGCGTCGCGCGGCGTGGGTATCAATGAAGTCGAGACGGCTGTTGCCAACGCCAACGTCAACCTGCCCACCGGCACCCTCTACGGCGCCGACCAGGTGTTCGCGGTGCAGGCCACCGGACAACTCTTTACCGCCGAAGCCTACCGGCCGATTATCGTCGCCTGGCGCAACGGTTCACCCATCCGCCTGGGCGAGGTGGGCCGGGTCATCGACGGCGTGCAAAACGACAAGGTCGCCGCCTGGTACAAGGGCAAGCGCGGCATTGTGCTCGCCATCCAGCGCCAACCGGGGGTGAACACCATCGAGGTGGTCAATTCGATCCGCGCCCTGCTGCCGGCGATCCGCACCGAAATCCCGGCGGGCATCGACATCAACATCCTCTTTGACCGCTCGATCACCATCCGCAACTCGGTGGAGGATGTGGAACTGACGCTGGTGGTCGCGCTGGTGCTGGTGGTGCTGGTGATTTTTGTCTTCCTGCGCAATGTCCGCGCCACACTGATCCCGAGTATCGCGCTGCCGATCGCCATCCTCGGCACCTTCGCCATGATGTATGTGCTCAACTTCAGCCTCGACAACCTGTCCCTTATGGCGCTGACGCTATGCGTGGGCTTCGTCGTCGATGATGCCATTGTCATGCTGGAGAACATCTCGCGCCATATCGAGATGGGCAAAAGTCCGTTGCAGGCGACGCTGGACGGCTCGAAGGAGATTTCCTTCACCATCGTATCGATGACCCTGTCGCTAGTCGCGGTGTTCATCCCGGTGCTGTTCATGAGCGGCATCCTCGGACGATTGCTCAACGAGTTCGCTGTGGTGATCATCATCGCCGTGCTGATCTCGGCGTTTGTCTCCCTCACGCTGACCCCGATGATGTGCAGCCGCATGCTCAAGCCGCACAGCGAGGAAAAACACGGCCGGCTGTTCAACTGGACCGAGCGCGCGTTTGACGCGAGCAGGAATGCCTACGAAAGAAGCCTGGTCTTTGCGATGAATCATGCGCGCCTGACCATGCTGGTATTCCTCATTGTCTGTATTGCCACGGTGGCGCTGTTCGTACGCATGCCCAAGGGCTTCCTGCCCAGCGACGACAGCGGCCAGCTGTTCATGTTCGTCGAAGGGCCGCAGGGCATTTCCTTTGAGGCGATGGCCGAAGCGCACCAGAAGGTGCTTGCCATCGTGCAGGCCGATCCCAACGTCGAAGGCGTGATGGGGTTTATCGGCGCAAGCGGCTTCAATCCCTCGCTCAACATAGGCCGGGCGACCATTTCGCTCAAACCCTTCGGCCAGCGCAAGCCGGCGGACGAAGTGGTCAAGGGACTGCGACCGAAATTGCAGGGTGTCCTCGGCGTAAAGGTGTTCGTGCAAAACGTGCCGGTGATACGCATCGGCGGACAGCTGACCAAGAGCCCTTACCAGTACGTGCTGCAGGCGGCGAGCACCGAACAACTCTACCGCTGGGCACCGCTGATCGAGGCCAAGCTCAAGACCCTGCCCGAACTGACCGACGTCACCAGCGACCTGCAAATCACGCGGCCGCAGGTGACGGTTGAAATCGACCGCGAGAAGGCCTCCGCAGTGGGCGTGACGCCGCAGCAGATTTCCTCGGCGCTGAACAGCGCCTTCGGATCCAAACAGGTGTCGAACATCTACACCCCGTCCAACAACTACTGGGTCATCCTCGAGCTAGACCCGAAATACCAGCGCGACCCATCCGCGCTGTCCATGCTCTACATCCGCTCCACCACCGGCGTGCTGGTGCCGCTTACCTCGGTGGCCAAGCTGACTTTCGGCGTCGGCCCGCTCTCGGTGACCCATCTCGGCCAGTTGCCCTCGGTCACGCTCGCCTTTGACCTGCGGCCCGGCCTGTCGCTGTCGGAAGCCATCACCGTGGTGGACAAGGCGGTGCTCGAGATGCAGGTGCCGGCAACCATCACCGGCAAGTACCAGGGCACGGCGCAGGCTTTCCAGAGTTCGCTCGCCGGCATGGGCATCCTGCTGGTGGTGGCGATTTTTGTCATCTACCTGGTACTGGGCATCCTCTACGAAAGTTTCATCCACCCGATCACGATTCTCTCGGGCCTGCCCACGGCGGGGCTTGGCGCACTCGTCACCCTCTGGGCCTTCGGCATGGAGCTCAACATGTATGCCTTTGTCGGCATCATCATGCTCATCGGCATTGTGAAGAAAAACGCCATCATCATGATCGACTTTGCCGTAGAGGCGCAGCGCAACGAGGGCAAGGACGCGCGCGCGGCCATCCATGAGGCGTGCATCATCCGTTTCAGGCCGATCATGATGACCACCTTCGCCGCCTTGTTCGGCACCCTGCCGATAGCACTGGCCATCGGTGCCGGTGCCGACGCCCGTCAACCGCTCGGACTGGCGGTGGTCGGCGGACTGGTGTTGTCGCAATTCCTTACCCTGTACATCACGCCGGTGATCTACATTTACTTCGAACGCCTGCAACAGCGCATCCAAAAGAAGTCCGGGGCGGATGCAGAACCCGAGGCGACTGCGGTCGGCGCCGCCGACTGAGTTTCAGGTATTCATCGGCTGGAAAGCCACGAACGACGCGGCTTTCCAGCTTATTGCCGGGGCCGGGCAAAGCATTTGATCAGGTTTTTGCGGCGGTCGGCGCCGCCGTGCGTGCCGGCTTGCGCGACTCGCGCAAGCGCACCACCAGCCGGTAGCCGAGCAGCAGCGCCAGGACCAGCGCGTAGATGACCGGCTCGGTCAGGTCCTTTTTCACCATCCACCAGAAGTGCAGCACGCCCAGCGGGCCGATGAGGTAAATCAATCGGTGCAGGGCGGTCCAGCGTTTGGCGCCAAGCCGGCGCACCATGGCGTTGGTCGAGGTGACGGCGAGCGGCAGCATCAAGAGCAGAGTGGCAAAACCGACGGTGATGAACGGCCGCTTGATGATGTCCTTGATGATCTCGCCGATTTCAAACACATGGTCGAAGGACACGTAGCTCGTCAGGTGCACCATGGCGTAAAAAAAAGCATAGAGCCCGAGCATGCGCCGCAACCTGAGCAGCCAGCCCCAGCCGGTCAGTTTTCGCAGCGGCGTCACGGCAAGCGTGATGAGCACAAAACGCAGCGTCCAGTCGCCGGTGGCGCGGGTGATGTATTCGGCCGGATTGGCGCCCAGCCACTCGGGGAAGAAAAACGCCCCGGTCGCAAGGCGCGCGAGGGGCGCAAGGGCAAGCACGAAGACCAGCACCTTCAGCGTACTGACCTGGCCCGCGCTCAGTTGCATCGCATCCGCTCCGCGATGAGGCCGTGCGCCGGCCGCCTCAGAAAAACTTTTTCAAGTCCATGCCGGCGTACAGTTTGGCGACCTGGTCGCCATAGCCGTTGAACATCTGCGTCTGCTTAGAGGCGAAAAAATCCGGGATACGACGCTCGCGCTTTTGCGTCCAGCGCGGGTGGTCGACGTCGGGGTTTACGTTCGAATAAAAACCGTACTCATTGGGACCGGATTTTTCCCAGGCGGTCTTGGGCTGTTTTTCGACAAAACGGATGCGCACGATCGACTTGCCCGATTTGAAACCGTATTTCCACGGCACCACCAGGCGCACCGGCGCGCCGTTCTGGTTGGGCAGCACCTCGCCGTAAAGGCCGACCGACATGATGGTGAGGGGGTGCATTGCCTCGTCCATGCGCAAGGCCTCGACATACGGCCAGTCGAGCACCGGCAGGCGCACGCCCATCATCACATCGGGTTGGTAGGCGGTGACAAACTCGACGAATTTCGCGTTGGCGGTCGGCTCGACCAGTTTGGCGATCTGGTTGAACTCAAAACCGATCCAGGGAATGACCATGGACCAGGCCTCGACGCAACGCATGCGGTAGACGCGCTCCTCAAGCGAAAACTTCAGCAATTCCTCGATGCCGAAAGTGCGAGGCTTTTTCACCTCACCCTCCACCACCACCGTCCAGGGCGCCGGCTTGAGCTTTTTGGCATTGACCACCGGATCGGCCTTGTCGGTGCCGAACTCGTAGAAGTTGTTGTAGGTGGTGACATGCTTGTACGCGGTGGGTTCTTCCATCGTGCTCAAGGGGCTTTTCTTGGCCGCGAGCTTGGCCAGGCCCGCGGTCTGCGCCTGCGCCGCGGACGGGAGCATTGACGATGCGCCGAGGATGGAACCGGCGGCGGCAAATTTCATCAGTTCGCGGCGGCGCTGGTAGAACTTCAGGTCGGTGATTTCAGAGGGCGGGATATCGTTCGGACGCTTGATCAGCATGGTAAAGCTCCATTGGGATGCGGTGATGATATAGCAGTCGCGTGGCGGCCGGATTCCTTACAGACCCGGTCAGCCGGCAAATGGGGAATGGTGAAATGGGAAGGGTCGCCGACCGTCGCGCGACCGCGACGCGCCACACCAACGGCCATCAAGGGTTCAGCTGCTGGTAGACCGAGGTCGCCACCTTGAGCAGTGTCGCCTTGTCCAGTTCGCTCGACAAGGCATAGCCCAACTTGCCGTCGATCCAGTAGAACACCGCCACGCGGCCCTCCTGGCTGAAGCGAAACGCCGTGTCGCGCGGATCGCCCTTGCGCGAAGACACGTACAAGGTCAAACGCTGGCCGCGGGCGTCCTGGTACATGAAGTGCGCTACCGGGCCTAGTTCGCCCGGAAGCAACCGTCCGCCGACCAGCTCGTAGCCGAGCGGTTGCAGCAGCGGCGCCTTGATCTCCGAGTCCATGCGCTTGGACAACCAGCGCACCAGGTGCTCTTGCTCGGCGGCGCCGACCTCGACCGGATGGCGCACCTCGGGCGAATAGACGGCGTGGGCTACCGCAGCACGGCGTGGCAGCGAGGCCGACTCGGCGGCGCGATCGCGCAACAAGCCCGAGGCGCCAACGCCGATGGCAACGCCCAGCACCAC
>CAMAWC010000069.1 GCA_945861875.1 Bordetella parapertussis | reverse complement strand
ACTCCCCTGCGGGGAGCGAGTCACTTTTCTTGCTTCGCCAAGAAAAGTAACCAAAAGAAGGCGACCCGGAGGTGACGGTCGCTGCGCGACTGCCCTGCGATGCTCGCGCCAATGGGCCGGGACCTAAACTCGGCCCACAAAGGACGTGGGCCTCAGACATAGGTCCCGGACTGCTCCCATTGTCGCTGCGCTTCTCGGCGTCCCCTACGGGAGGGAGGTCAAAAGCAAAACAACACAATGCGACGGGCGTCGCATTATGTTGTTTTTGACTTCGCTTTTGACCTCGGGACCCCTGCGGCGCCGCCGAGGAGCGCAGGCGAAGCGGGAGAAGTCCGGCGCATATGTCTGAGGCCCGCGGTTTCTTGCGGGCCGAGTTTATGCGCCGGCCCGCTTTGCCGAGCACCACAGGGCACCCCGAAGGGGCGGCGTCGGGGGTGTGTTTTCTTTGGTTACTTTATTTTGCACAAGCAAAAGAAAGTGACTCGCTCCCCGCAGGGGAGTGAAACCACACGATCAAGAGAAAGAATCTGCCTGCGCAGCGAAGAACCAACCCCTTGGATTCCCGCTTCCGTGGGAATGACAGCTAATAGCTGAATGGCTGGAAAGCCGCGCCAGTCGTGGCTTTCCAGCCTGTTTGCCCTGCCCGCAACGACAACACGACCCTATTTCCCCCGCCACACCACCAATGCCACGCCCCCGCAGGTGACGACCGTTCCGATCACCGCCAGCCCGGTCGGCGCGAGACCGAAAATCATGTACTCCACCACCATTGCGACAATGGGCGTGAGGTAGATGATGCTGGTGACGCGCGTCGCCTGGCCGTGGCGCATCAGCGTGTAAAAGGCGTTGACGGCGAATATGGAGGCGAACACCACCAAAAAGCCAAGCGCGCCGGCGAGCGCCCATGTCCAGCGCACGCCGCTGTCTTCAAAGGCGAGCGACAGCGGCAGGAAGCCGCACAAGGCCACGGAAAATTGCAGCACCGTTGCCGCGCGCAGGTCGGTGCCGGGACAAAAGCGCCGCTGGTAGAGCGAACCGGCGGTGATGCCGGTCAGGCCGACCACCACCGCACCGAGGCTGGCGATGGTCATGGCGTGGATGTCAAACTTGTGCCAGACCACCAGCGCGATGCCGCCAAGGCCGAAGGCAATGCCCAGCCACTGGCGCGGCAACAGGCGCTCACCCAGCCAGCGCGAGGCGATCAGCGCCGTCACCAGCGGCTGCACCGAGAGCATCAGCGCGGAAATGCCGGCCGACAGGCCGAGGTACTGCGCGTAGTGGCTGCCGCCAAGGTGTATGAGGTGCATCAGCGCGCCGGCCACCATCACATGCGCGAACTCGGCGCGGCCCGAAGGCCAGCGCGGTCTGACGATCAGTGCAAAGGGGATGACAAACGCGAGCCCGATGGCAAAGCGCACGGCCAGAAAGGTGAAGGGCGCGGCATGTTCCAGGCCGATGCGCGTGGCGACAAAGCCCGAACCCCAGGCGGAAACAAAATACCAGGCAAGAAATGTGTCGAGCCAGCGGTGTCGCGAGCCTTGCATTGCGTCGGTTTTCGCTTGCGGGCGCGGCAGCGCTCTGTGGTGTTGGCTGAACCTGCCAATAAGGCGGGGGCGGCGGCTGTCGCCCCGGCGCCATTCTAAGCCACGGCGGTGCGGGGCTTCGCCCGGCGACCTGGCCCGCTCAATACGGCGGCTTGCCCCACAACTCGGTCAGGCGCGCATCGCGGCCGCAACTGGCACGGTAGTACTTGTAGCGCAGCGGATTTTTAAGGTAGTAGTCCTGGTGGTAGTCCTCGGCCGGCCAGAAGGCGGTGGCGTGGGTGATTTCGGTGACGATTTCGCCTTTGAAGGGTTTTGATTTTTCGAGGGCGGCGCGCGAGGCCTCGGCGAGGCGTTTTTGCTCCTCGTCGAGATAAAAAATGCCGCTGCGGTATTGCGGGCCGTGGTCGCAGAACTGCGCGTTGCGCACCGTCGGGTCGATGTTGCGCCAGAACACTTCGAGCAGGCGCGCGTAGGTGACGCGCTTCGGGTCGTAGACCACCTGCACCGCCTCGGTGTGGCCGGTGCGCCCGGCCGATACTTCGTCATAGGTGGGTTTGTCTTTTTGACCGCCGATGTAGCCTGATGTGGTTGAAATCACGCCGTCGAGCTTGTCAAAAGGCGGCTCCATGCACCAGAAGCAGCCGCCGGCGAAAATGGCCGCGGCACTGCCGGCGGGTCGCGGTGCGGCTTTGGCCGCCTGTGCGGCGGCAAGGCCGGGCAGGATCAGCGCGACAATCAGGCAGCCAATCGGGCCGAGGGCTGAAAATAGGGTGCGCATGGTTTTGCTCCTTTGTTCTGTGATTGGTAGTCGGTGCCGCCGCGCCATCCTTACAGCGCCTCAGCCATTTCGTTTTGCCCCTGCCACCAGCGCCGTGGCGACGATGATCAGCAGGCCGCCGGCGACGGTCGAGAGGGTCAGCGCCTCGCCGAGGAACAGCGCGCCAAAGAGTACGCCGAACACCGGGATGAGGAAGGTCACGGTCAGGGCGCGCGTCGGCCCGACGTTGACGAGCAGGCGGTAGTAGAGCAAAAAGGCGGCGGCGCTGCAAACCAGCGCGAGGGTCAGCACCGCCCCGGCGAGCCGCCATGACACGAACAGCGCGGCCGGTGGCGGTCCCTGCAGGAACGGCATGATCACGAAGCTTGCCACGACAAGATTGCCGGCGGCAAGCGCCATCGGCGGCACGTCGACAATGTGCTTTTTGGCATAGGTGCCCGAGAGCGCGTAACAAACACTGGCCAGTACCGAAAGTGCGATGGCGAGCACGACATCGGCCGAGAGCGCAATCGGCCCGAGGCCCACCAGCAGGGTCACGCCGGCGACGCCAAGGGCGAGGCCGGACAATTTTCGGACGGTGACTTTCTCGCCCAGCCAGATCGCCCCGCAGGCGGCGCTGAACCAGGGCGTGGTGGCGTTGAGTATGGCCATGTAGGACGCGCTGATGTGGTGGCCCGCCCAGGCGTACATCGACCAGGGCATGGCGGTGCCAAGAATGCCCATTACCACGTAGGCGCGCCACTGCCTGCCGACGCGCAGGTCAAGTCCGATGAACCGCACGTAAGCGAGCATGGCGAGCGCGGCCAGGCCGACGCGCAGTTCCGCCAGCCAGGCGGCGTCCATGAACGGTGCGGCGTAACGCACCAGCATGAACGAGCCGCCCCAGATGGCGGCGAGGGAGACAAGGCGGGCAAGGTCGGCGGGTGTCATGGCTGCGTGTGCGTGTGTTGGGTTACAGGTTGCACCGAACGCACCGCCGGGACAATCCGCTTCTTGCCGCCGAATCAGTCAAACGATCAGTTGAACGGCGCGCGGCGTCCTTCGCCCAGCAGCTCGTAGCGCTGCCACGGCTTGCCTTTTTCGCGGCACATGCCAAAGCGAAACGGGGCGAAGGGGACGCCGGGATTGGCAAAACGCAGGTCCTGGAACCAGACGCAGGTGTTGGCGCCCAGGCGCTCGGTGCGCAGCAGCGCCGGGTAATCGGCGAACCAGCGGAAAAAGGCGAACTCCGGTTCATTCCACGCGGCGTGGGCGAGCCGGACTTCCTCGGGCGTGCTGCCAAATCGCGGCACCCGCTGCCATCGCGCGTGGTCTTTGGGGAAGAATTCGGCGCGCATGCGCGCGAGCTGCCCGGCGTCCGCCGCCGGCGCGGCAGGCAGATCGTCGCGCACGAGGTTGATGTGGGCGAAGCGCTGCGCGTCATGGGTCGTCACCATCACCGTCCAGTTAAACGGCGAAAGGGCGCGCGGCAGCGCGTTCACCGCGGCATCGGCGAGCCCCTGTACGCGCGCGTAGTTTTTGCCAATGTTGATGGCCTCGTGCTTCATCACGGCCTGGAAGCCGACGTAGGCCGCCAGCACGGCGCAGGCCGCCGTCGCCGGAATGCGCGATTTGCGCCACAGCGCCGAGAAAAGCAATCCGGCGATGATGATGCCGCTGAACCACAGGTCGATGATGAATGTGGTGCCCCAGGAATAGCGCGTATCCGAGAGCGGGGCGAACACGATGGTGCCAAAGCTGGTGATCAGGTCGCCGGCGATGTGCACGCCCACGCCCATGGCGGCGACGCCGAAAAACGCACGCAGGCCGCGCCGCGGGCGCAGCACAAGGGCCGCCAGCCAGGCGATGAACAAGGCCCACAGCGGCAATGCAACCAGCGAGTGGGTAATGCCGCGGTGATTGAGCAGGTAAGTCAGCGGCGAAACAAAGTTCGCCAGGAAATCGATGTCGGGAAAGCCGCAGGCAAGCGCGCCCACCAGCACGCGCTGCGCCGTGGTCGGTTCACCCTCGCGCTGCTCGCGCGGCGCGGTGGCGCGCGCCAGCAGCGCGCCGGACAGGGCGTGGGTCAGCGTGTCCATCGCGTCAGCCCATCAATATGGAAAAAATCATGAAAAATATTTTCTGTTCAGGTTTGCCGCGCTGATCCCGTTCTTCACCGTTAGCGGGTTCTGCAGAATGCCGGATTCTAATGCTTTCGCAATGGCCGCACCGCGCAAATTCACGCCTTGGCCTATCGGCTATGATGGCGGCCAGAGGCATAAATGCCCGATCAAGGAGGGGACATGAGTATTTCGATATCGTGGATTATTGCGTTGCTGGCATTTGCCGCAGTGCCGGCTGCCGCGCAGCAGCCGGGGCAGGCCGAAAAAAGCAACATGGAACTGGTTGGCATGAGCGACCTGCAGGCGCGCAGCGCCTACCAGCCGCTGGTGCACAAGCAGGGCGAGCGCTGGATCGCCTATGTCGGCCACCACGGCGGCCGCACGCTCAATACGCTCACCGGCAAGGAGGAGGATAACGGCACGTCCATCCTCGATGTCACCGATCCGAAGCAGCCGAAATTGTTGTTTCACATCCCGGGCGAACCCGGCTTTGGCGAAACCGGCGGGGCGCAAATGGTGCGTGTGTGCAACGGCTCTGATCTGCCCAAGGCCGACAAGAGCAAGGTCTACATGCTGCGGCCTTATGGCAACGCCGCGCACGAAATATGGGATGTCACCGACCCGGCAAAGCCCGTCCTTGTCACCACCGTGGTGAAGGGGATCAAGGGCACGCACAAGAACTGGTGGGAATGCGACAGCGGCGTTGCTTACCTGGTGTCCGGTGTCACCGGCTGGCGCACCCGTCGCATGACACAGATCTACGATTTGTCCGATCCGGCCAAACCGCAGTTCATCCGCAACTTCGGCCTGCCGGGGCAGCAACCGGGCGCCGCCGGCGCCGAGCCGACCGAATTGCACGGCCCGATATCGACCGGCCCCAAGGGCAATCGCGTGTACTTCGGTTACGGCACCAACAAGGGTGGGGTGCTGCAGATTGTCGATCGCGAAAAACTGCTCAAGGGACCGAAGGAGCCGACCAGCGAAAACCTGCTCTATCCGCAGGTTGGCCGCATGGACCTTTCGCCCAACACCGGCGCACACACGGTATTCCCCGTGCTGGGCATGCCGGTGGCCGAGTTTGCCAGGGACAAGGATGGCGGCAAGCGCGATTTCGTATTTATCGTCAACGAGTCCCTGGTCAACGAGTGCCAGGAGGCGCGGCAGATGATGTGGGTGGCCGACATCAGCACCGAGGCCAAGCCGCAGGGCGTTGCCAGTTGGACGGTGCCTGAGGCGAGCGGCAATTTTTGCAGCCGCGGCGGGCGCTTCGGCACGCATTCCTCTAACGAGAACATGACGCCGATTTATTACCGCCGCATGGTATTCATCGCCAACTTCAATGCCGGCGTGCGGGCGGTGGACATCCGTGATCCCTATCATCCGAAGGAAGTCGGTTACTACATTCCCGCGGTCACCGACAAGACCGACAAGCGCTGCATCAAGGTCAACGGCGCGGACCGCTGCAAGGTGGCCATCCAGACCAACAATCTCGAAGTCGACGAGCGCGGCTACATCTACGCGGTTGACCGCGCCAACACCGGGCTGCACATACTCGAGGTGACGGGTGAGGCGCGCAAGGCGGCCAACTTTCCCTGAACCGGTTTAATTCCCCGATTTTTTTTAAGGAACAAGCATGGCAAAGAAAAGCGTACTTGCGCGGCTTGACAATGTGGTCAGCGAGTTTTGCAACCGCACTCGATTCTTCCAGGAGGACATGACCGAAGGGCGTGCGCGCATGTTCGCCATGCAGCACCGGCTCAACACGCGCCAGCGCAATTCGGTGCTCAAGTTGAAGGTGGCGACCAACTGCACCGACTGGGACACGCGCATCAGCATCATCAAGGCCTGCAGCCAGGAAGTGATCGCCGACCACGAGCACGGCGGCGGCAAGGCGCACTGGGAAATCCTCGAGGAACTGGGCATGCGCATCGGCCTCACGCGCAAGCAGATCCGCGCCGCAACGCCGCTGCCCTCGACACAGCTGGCCTGGGCCGCATGGGAGGGGCTGATGGCCAACCGCCACTGGCTCGAGGGCATTGTCGCCAACACCTGCGCTGAGCGCATCAACGTGCCCGGTTATGGCAGCGGCATGATGAAAAAACACGGCTGGTTCGGCCTCGAGCGCCATCGCTGGGGAAAATTGTTCAAGCTCTCGGGCAAGGAGCTCGATTTTTTCGAGTTGCATGAAGAGGCCGACATCGAGCACTCGGACATGGGCTGGAAGGCGGTCGAGCGCTTTGCCAAAAAACTGCACATGGAAGATAACGTTGTCGCCGCCTGCGAGCGCAACCTTTACGTCTGGGAGCATTACCTCAACGGCATTGGCGCGGGCGGGGACAAACTCGGCAAGGGCTGACCGATGCGGCGTGCTTGCATCGGCTTGATTCTGGCGCTGCTGTGCACGGGTGCGGCGGCGCAATATCCGTCACGACCGATACGCCTGCTGGTGCCCATCCCGCCCGGTGGCGGGCCGGACATCGTGGCGCGCCTGATCGCGCCGAAAATGGCCGAGGCGCTGGGCCAGCCGGTGGTGGTGGAAAACCGCGTCGGCTCCAACGGCAATATCGCCGGCGACTTTGTCGCCAAGTCGGCGCCAGACGGTTACACGCTGCTCCTTGGCATGGACAGCCTGATCGCAATCAACCCGCACCTCTACGCCAAGATGCCCTTCGATACGCTGAAGGACCTCGCGCCGGTGGCCAGCCTGGTGTCGAACGGGTTTTTCATCGCCGTGAATCCGTCTGTCCCGGCGCAGACCCTGGCCGAGTTCGTCGAGGTCGCGCGTCGGGCCAATCCGCCGCTGCAATATGCCTCGGGCGGCAACGGCAGCCAGCACCATCTCACCATGGAGCGGCTGAAGGCGCGCGCCGGCATCAACCTGGTGCACATTCCCTACAAGGGTGGTTCGCCCGCGGCGACCGCCACCGTGGCGGGCGAGGTGGCGGTGACCATGTCGGGCACCTCGAGCGCACCGCAGATCAAGGCCGGGCGCCTGCGCGCGCTGGCGTTTACCGGCAAGCAGCGCTCGGCGGTGATGCCCGATGTGCCCACCGTGTCCGAGTTGTACCCGGATTTCACCATGGTGCAGTGGTACGGCTTGTTCGTTGCCGCCGGCACGCCGGAGCCCGTCATCGCGCGCCTGCGCCTTGAGGTGAACAAGGCGCTGGCGCAGTCCGATGTCAGGGAGCGATTGCGCAACGCCGGCGGCGTCGAGCCCTGGATTACCACGCCGGAAGAGTTCGCCGCGGAAATACGCAGTGAATATGCCGGCTACGGCAAGCTGGTCAAAGACCTCGGCGCAAAAGTGGACTGATCGCCCGGTCGGATCCCGGGTACGGACTACTTGCGCGCGACCGGTTGTTTGCCTTCGGGCGCGCCCATTTCCTTGTCCAGATACCCGAGCAGCTTGGCCAGTTGCGTCGATGACTGTTTCTTGATCGCCGCCGCGTCGCAGCCCGTCCAGTCGTAAAAGCCCTTGCCCGCCGCAAGCCCGGTCTCGCCTTTTCTCACCATGGCCTGCAACATCGGATTGGGTTCGTTGTTGTGAAACAGCTTGGGCACGATGGAACGTTGCGCGTCGGCATGGATTTTCAGGCCGCTGATGTCTTTTTGCTGGATCAGGCCCGACAGGCACATGCGCGGCGCGAGCAGGCGGCGTGCGGCATGGTCGATGTCGGCGGCCGAGGCGACGCCCGCCTCGATCAGGTAGTAAGCCTCGTGCAGGATGGCGTGCTGCAGTCGGTTGATGAGAAAACCGACGATGGGCTTGTACAGCAGCACCGGTTCCTTGCCGCTCTTGCGCAAGGCCTCGGCGGCGCGATCGACCGCTTCGGGCGGCGCATCCAGCCCGGCCATCACCTCGACCACCGGCGTGGTGTCGGCCGGCATGAAGTAATGCAGGCCGATAAAGCGCTCCGGGTGCTTCATGCCGTGCGCCAGTTCGATGAGGTCAAGGCCCGAGGAGCCGGTGGCGATGAGCGTGCTTGCGCCAGGCCAGGCCGCCTCGAGTTCGGCAATGACCTTTTGCTTGGTGGCGACATCCTCGGCGACAAACTCGATCGCCAGGTCCGGCGCCTCGGCCGGCAGCGTGCTCACGGCGCGGATGTTGGCCGGCAGTTTGAGTTCGGCGGCGCGGCTTGACTTGACGATGGTGGTAAAGCCGGCGTCGGCAAAGGTGCGCGCCACACCCTGACCCATGACGCCGTAACCGTAAATGAGAATGCTGCGAATGGGCTGGTTCATTGGATGTCCTTTAAAAATGAAGCGCGGGTCAGGCACCGGCGATGGCGGCGATTTTCGCCGCGATGTCGGCCGGGCGTTCGACCGGCGTCAGGTGGCGCGCGCCGGCAAGCACCGTCAGCGTCGATTGCGCGATGGCGGCGTGCAGTTGTCCGGCCATTGCCACCGGCGTGGCGTAATCCTCTTCGCCGACGATGATTTGCACCGGCATGCGCAGCGCCGGCAGGTAAGCGCGCAGGTCGGCATCGCCGAGCATTTCGCAGGTGGCGGCGTAGCAGGCGGGCGAATTGGCGAGGAACACCGCGACCGCGGCATCGACCTTGGCCGGCTCGGCGGTGCGAAAGGCGTCGCCAAACCAGCGCGTGACCTGGAAGTCGGTGAGCGAGGCGAGGCCTTTCTCCACCCCGGCTGCGGCACGCTCGCGCCACACCTTGGGCGCATCCGCGCCGTACCAGGCGGTGGTGTCGATCAGCGTCAGCGTGGTCGCGCGTTGCGGGTACAGGCCGGCAAAGGCCTGCGCGATGCACCCGCCCATGGAACAACCGGCGACCGAGGCGCTTGGCCAGCCGACATGATCGAGCAGCGCGGCGAGGTCGCGCGCGAATTGCTCCGGCGTGTAGGGCCTGGCACTGCATCCCGATTTGCCGTGGCCGCGGCAATCGTAAGTGAGCAGTTCGGCGCGGTCGCCGAGTTCGGCGACCACGCCGTCCCAGAAGCTGCGGTCCATGGCGAGCGAATGGATCAGCGCGATGCGCGGCGCGCCCGCCTTTGCACCGTGCAAGGTGTAGGCGATGTCGCAGCCATCGGCGGCTTTGCAACTGCCCGATGTTGCGGGGTTTGGCATCATGCCGCCGCCCTGGCCGGATCGGGCAGGGGCACGTTCCAGGCGTCATAGCCATAGAGCCAGCTGGTGTCCTCCTTGGTGCCGCCTTGCTTCATCCAGGTGTTGGCACTGGAAATGGCCTGGATGCGCGAGGTGCGCGGCTTGCGGTGGGCTTCATAACGGGCGAAGGCTCTTTCCACGTCGGCGCCGTCCATTTGCAGGCAGCGTGCCAATACCGCGGCGTCCTCGATGGCGGTCGCCGCGCCCTGCGCCATGTAAGGGGTCATCGGGTGGCAGGCGTCGCCGAGCAGCGTGACGCGGCCCTCGCTCCATTTGGGCAGCGGCTCGCGCTCGAGGATCGCCCACTTGTGGCAGTCGGGGCAGGCATCGAGCACCATGCGCACCTCCTCGTGAAAACCGGCGTAGGCCTTGCGCAGCTCGAGCACATCGCCCTTGGCCGACCAGGACTCGCGCGTCGCCCATTCGATGGGCTCGGGCAGGCTGGTGACAAAGTACAGCTCGTCGCGCGCCGCGGTGGTGTAGTAAATGACGATATGGCGGTCCGTTCCCCACCACTTGGTGCGTGATGGGCGGATTTCTCGCCCGCCCATCAGCGCCGCCTTGAACACGGCGCGATAGGCGACGCGCCCCTTGTTGAAGGGCTTTTCCGGCCCGAGCAGGATGTCGCGCACCAGCGAGTGCACGCCGTCGGCGCCGATTACCGCATCGGCCGTGGCCTTGCTGCCGTCGGCAAAGGACAGGGTGACTTGTCCGCCGTCCTGCTCCAGGCCGGTGAGTTTTTTGTTCAAGTGTATGAGTTCCGACGGCACCGCCGAGGCGAGCGCATCGTGCAAATCGGCACGGTGCATGCACAGGTAGGGCGCGTCGTAAAGGCTTTCCGGCATCGGCAGCTCCCCGGTGACCTCGCCGGTGACGCCGTCGCGGTTGAGGTGGGAAAACGGCGCGAATGCAAGCTTGCGCAGCCTGTCCTCGACGCCGATGCCGCGCAGCACCTTCATTGAATTTGGCATCATCTGAATACCCGCGCCGATGCGTCCGAAGCGGCTGGCCTGCTCGTAGACCTGCACGTCCATGCCGGCGCGGCGCAGTGTTGCCGCGGCGGCAAGCCCGCCCATGCCGGCGCCGACGATGGCGATGGAAAGCGGCGTTACCCGCGATGACTGCGACATCATTGTTTTTCCATTTTGCTGGTCTCGACCAGATCTTTCCACTTTGCGATTTCCCCGGCGAGGTGGCCGCGCAATTCCTCGGCCGAGCCGCCGTGCGCGTCGATGCCCAGGTCGGCGAAGCGTTGCCGGATGTCAGGAAGAACCAGCACGGCGTTTATTTCACGGTTCAGTCGCTCAATGATGGCGCGCGGTGTTTTGGCCGGCACCGCGATGCCGTTCCAGACCGTGACCTGATAAGCGGGGACACCGGCCTCCATCATGGTCGGCACTTCGGGCAGTGTTTCAAAGCGCTGCGGTGAGCTGATGGCGATCGCCCTGAGGTCGCCGCTTCGCACCAGCGAGAGCACCGGTGCGGCAACTTCGAATGCCACCTGGATATCGTTGCTCTTTAGCGCCGTCATCAGTGCCGGCGTGCTCTTGAACGGCACGATGGTCAGGTTCAGGCCGGTCATCGCCTTGAACAAGGATGCGGCCATGTATTGACCGCTGCCTATGCTGACGGTGCCGATGTTGAGTTTGTCCGGATTGCTCTTGGCCATGGCAATCACATCCTTGATGCTCGACAGTGTCGAACCCTTGTTGGTGAGCACCAGAATGTAGGACAGGCTCATCGCCGAGACCGGCGCGAAATCGCGCACGGTATCAAAGGGCAGCGTGCGGTACAAGGCGGCGCTGACGGCGTTGCCGGAGTTCAGGTGCAGCAGGGTATGCCCATCCGGTTCGGCTTTTGCTACTGCGTCAGATGCGGCGATCAGTCCGGCGCCCGGCTTGTTCTCGACGATCACCTGCTGTCCGAGCGAGAGCGAGAGCTTTTGCGCCACCATGCGCGCGGTGATGTCGGCGACCCCTCCCGGGGCGTAACCCACCACCAACCGTACCGGCTTGGTCGGCCAGGGCTGTCCGGCGACCACGGTGGTTGTCTGGGCCTGCGCCGCCGACACCAGTATGGCGGCAAGGCAGGCAGCGAGCGCTTTTAGCAGCATCATGATTTGTTCCTCCTGTTTGTGTTTTTATGGGATGCCACTCAGCCCAGGGGCGCGATGCCAAGTTCTGCGGCAAGCTTGTTCAGTCCTGACAGCAGTGCCGCGGGCAGCGGCACGCCGTCCCGTTCACGCTCTATGCGTTTGGCCTGGCTTTGTTCCCCGGGCAGCCAGACGCGGTCGACGCCGGGCAGGCGGCGCGAGGCGCGCAGTTCGCGCACGACGCGATCCACGTCGCGCTTGATCGCCTCGATCTCGCCAAAGGCGGCGAGTGAAATGGCGACGATGGTGTGGCCGGTGTCGGTGACCGAAGTGTCGTCGTTGTTGAAGTCCACCGTGCGGCTGCCCAGCGCCGCGCCGTTGAGTGTGCCGGCAAGGAGGCCAAACACCAGCGACAGGCCGTAGCCTTTGTACCCACCTATGGGGAGAAGCATGCCGTCTTCGGATTTTTTCGGGTCGGTCAGCGGCCTGCCCTGGCGGTCTATCATCCAGCCCTCGGGCATCATTTCACCGCGCTGCGCTTTTGTTTTGACCTTGCCGTAGGCGGCGACGGTGGTTGCCATGTCAAGCACGATGGGGCCTTCTTCAAGTCCGGGAACGGCGACGGCGATCGGATTGGTCGAGAGCAGCATGTCGATGCCGCCCCAGGGCGCCATGTGGTTGGCATTGCCCACGGCGAGGTAGAGCCCGATCATGTCCTCGGCGAGCGGCATTGCCGCATACAACGAGGCCGGCCCGGCATGGTTGCTGTGGTGCACGCCGACCCAGGCGATGCCGGCGGTCTTTGCCTTGGCAATGGCTGTTTGCGTGGCGAACTTCATCACCACATGGCCCATGCCGTTGTCGCCGTCCACGAGGGCCATGCCGGCCATTTCGCGCTCGATGCGCACTTTCGGCGTGACGTTCACCGCGCCCGCCTTGATGCGCCGCACGTATTGCGGCAGGCGGAATATGCCGTGGCCGTCGGCGCCGTTGAGGTCGGCCTGCGTCATCAGGCTGGCGCAGGTCGCGGCATCGGCTGCGGGCAGGCCGACCCCGGAGAGCGCGGCGGCGACAAAGGATTCGAGTCGCGCACGCGCGAAGCGCGCTGTCGTTTCAGCCATGGAAGAGAATCGCGGTAGTCGGGAGAGACGCCATTCTACTGTAGCCGCCTGCCCCGCTCAGCGTGCGCCGCTTCAGCCCCAGAGTGCCTTGCTGGCGATTTTGGCGCCTTCTGCAAGGGCTTCGAGCTTGGCCCACATGATGCTCGGGTGCACGCGGCGGTGGAACGGCCCCTGTGCAAAGCCGCAGTCGGTGCTGGCGATGATGTTCTCGCGACCGACCAGTTTGGCCAGGCGCACGATGCGCTCTGCCACCAGTTCCGGGTGCTCGACCACGCTGGTCGCGTGGCTGATCACGCCGGGGGCGAGTATTTTTCCCGCCGGCAGCTTGACGTTTTCCCAGACGCGCCATTCGTGTTCGTGGCGCGGGTTGGCACCCTCGATGAGGTAGGCGCCGGCCTTGACCTTGAGCACCAGGTTGACGATGTCCTTCAAGGGCACGTCGGTGGTGTGCGGGCCGGGCCAGCTGCCCCAGCAGACGTGGTAGCGCACTTTTTCCTCGGGTATGCCTTCGAGCGCGTGGTTGATCACCTCGACCTGCTTTGCCAGCCAGCTCATGTAGTCCTTGTGCGTTGCCGGCGGCACCATGCGGTCGTAGGTGACGGCGGCGCGCGCATCATCGAGCTGCACCAGGAAGCCGGCGTCGGCGATCATGCGGTACTCGCTGCGCATCGCCATCGCAATGGCTTCGAGGCAGGCATCCTCGGAGGGGTAGAACTCGTTGATGCGGTCGGGAATAACGCTCGAGGGCGCGGCCACCGGCAGGAAGGCTTCTTCGACCGCCGTTGCCTTCGCGGTTGCTTTAATGGCGGCCCGCAGGTTGTCGATGTCGCGTTGCAGTTGCGCCTGGCCGGTATAGGCGATGGGGCCGGTGCAGACCGAGTCGGCGGTGGTCGCCACGCCGTCGCGCTTGTCCATTTCGTCGTAAAAGGCGGCAAAGCGCGTGCGGTCGGCGCCGCGCGCAAAGGTGTTGGCGCGCGGCTGGAAGGCGCGGCGCTCAAAACCCGACAGGCGCTCGAGCGCATATTGCGACCAGCTGATCGCCTTGCCGCACTCGCCGTCGCTGACCACGTCCACGCCCGCCGCGGCCTGTTCGCGCACCAGCCCGGCCACCGCTTCAGTCAGCGTGCGTGCATAGGTGGCGTCGTCCACCGGTTTGCCGGCGATCTTGGCGCGCATGCAATCGAGCAGCGGCTCGGGGCGGATCAGACTCCCAACGTGGGTGGTGAGAATGCGCTTGGTGCTTCGTTTCACTGGGTTTCTCCGTTTGGGAGTGGTGGGGCGGGATGCGTATTGTAATTGGGCAATGAGGTAATGAGCGGGCGAAAGCACTCCCCGGGGAGAGGGGGCACTGCAAGGCGTACATGCTACCTGTTGACAATACTAACGACGGTCGTTAGTATTCGGCCATGGCGATCAAGTCATTCAAGTGCGCCGAGACTGAAAAGATGTTCAAGGGCGAGCGCGTGAAGCGCTTCGTGAATATCGAAGCCGTTGCCATGCGTCGGCTGGCGATACTGAACCGGGCCGGCAGGCTGGACGACTTGCGCGTCCCGCCCGGCAACCGGCTGGAAGCCCTGAAGCGCGACCGGCTGGGCCAGCACAGCATCCGCGTCAACGACCAGTTTCGCGTGTGTTTTGTCTGGACGGGAACGGATGCCGAAGAAGTTGAGATCGTTGACTATCACTGAAGGAGCATGAACATGCGCAAAGTGGCGTACCCGCACCCCGGCGAAATTCTCATGGAGGAATTCTTGAAGCCCATGGGCATCACGCAATACCGGCTGGCGAAAGAAATCGGCGTGCCGCAGCGGCGCATCGGGGAGATTGTGGCGGGCGCACGGGGTGTGACCCCCGATACCGGACTGCGTCTGGCGCGTTTTTTCGGCATGTCCGAGGGCTTCTGGATCGGACTTCAGTCCGACTACGACCGGGAGATGACCAAAGATACCCTCGCCAAGGTGCTGGCGAAGATCAAGCCGTGGGCAGGCACTGTGGAGCGCGGGGTGCCGGCCTAAGGCAGGGGTAAGGGGCGCGGGTCGCTTCCGGCGGACGTCTGCGCGCTACATTTTCAGCAGGCGTTTGGCGTTGCCGCTTTGCAGTTTTATCTTGTCCTCGGTGCTGATTTGCAAATCGTTAAGCCACTTTGTGCCGGGTACGTTTTCGGCGAACGGCCAGTCGACCGAGAACATGATGCGGTCGGCGCCCATTTCCAGCATCGTGCACAGCAGCGCCGGGGTGGAGAAGTTGCCGCTGGTGGTGACGTAGAAATGTTCGCGAAAGGTTTCGCGAAAGGCGATGGCCTTGTTGCCCGGGCGCGACAGCGAATCGTCGATGCGCCAAAGCGAAAAAGGCAGCCCCTCGCCGAGGTGGCCGAGGATTATTTTCAGGCGCGGATAGGCGTCGAACACGCCCGAGAGCACCATGCGCAGGCCTTGCGTCGCGGTCTCGACGGTGAAGCCCCAGCCGGCGTTAAGGATGGTCGGGAAATCTTTGGCATAGTCCTTGTAGTAGACCTCGATCACCGCCGGGTGCGGCATCGCCGGATGCAGGTACAGCGGCACATCCAGCGCCTGGGCGCGTTCGCAAATCGGCCAGAAACGCTTGTCGTCGAAAAACACGCCTGGGTTGAGGCCGTCGATGGTAAGACCGTGGATCATTGCGCCCTTGAAGCCCAGCTTGTCGACACAGCGCTCCAGTTCGTCGGCGGCGGCCTGCGGGTCGGCGGTGGGCAGCACGGCAAACCCGGCAAAGCGGTCGGGGTGCGCATCAATGGTGGCCTTCAGCCGGTCGTTGGCGCGCACCGCCAGCGGCACCGCGGTGACCGCATCCACGCGCTGCAAGGCCGGCGCGCCCTGCGACAGCACCTGGACGTTGATGCCGGCCTCGTCCATCTCCTTGATGCGCAGCTCACCCAGGTCGTCAAGACGCTTGCGAATGGGCGGCGGCACGTCGCGCCCGACGAAATGCGAGGCGATCTCGGCGTCAAAATAGTGTTCTTCGAGGGCGATGACAAACGGCTGGTTCTGCATTGGTGGTGTTTCCCGTGGGTTGGTGGTGATTAGTGCCTACTCGGGTTGCACGCCGGCGGCCTTCATCACCTTTGCGTACTTGGCGATGTCATTTGCCAGCACGGCGGCGAGTTGCTCCGGAGTCGAGCCTATGGGTTCGGCGCCCTGCAGCAGCAGGCGTTCCTTGACGTCGGGCAGGTTGATGATGCGCACGACTTCCGTGCTGATCTTGTTGATGATGTCCTTCGGTGTCCCGGCTGGGGCGAACAAGGCGAGCCAGGAAATGGATTCGTAACCGGGCACGCCGGATTCGGCCACGGTGGGCACGCTGGGCCAGGCGAGCGAGCGGTTTGCGCTGGTGACGGCGAGTGCGCGCAGGCGCCCGGACTTTACGTGCGGCAGGGTTTCGAGCACGGTGGCAAAGGACACCGGCACCTGGCCTGCAAGGAGGTCGGCCACCGCCGGGCCGCCGCCCTTGTAGGGGATGTGGACCATGTGCGTGCCGGTCATGCCCTTGAACAACTCGGCGGCGACGTGCATCGAGCCGCCGCTGCCCGAACTCGAGTAATCGAGCTTGCCCGGCTGCGCTTTGGCGAGGGCGATGAGTTCCTTTATGGATGTCACCTTTACCGACGGGTGCACCAGGACAAACAAGGGCAGGCCGGCCACATGGCTGATCGGCGCAAAGTCTTTTACCGGGTCGTAGGGGAGTTTTTTGTACAGGCTGACATTGATGGCGTGGGTGCCGATGTTGCCCATCATGATGGTGTAGCCGTCGGGCGCCGACTTGGCCGTGGCCTCGGTGCCGACGATGCCCGCCGCGCCGCCGCGGTTCTCCACCAGCACCGGCTGGCCCCAGGTCTCGGACAGCTTTTGCGCAATGATGCGTGTGCCGATGTCGGTACCGCCGCCGGGCGGGAAAGGCACGATGATCTTGATGGCCTTGTTCGGGTAGCCTTGCGCCAGGGCGAGGGTGTGTGCCAGCACGAGTAGCGCGGCTAGCGTGAATTGTCCAATGCGGGGCATCTTTTTTTCTCCCTTGGTTTTAGCCTTGAATTATGTTCGCAGTCTATAACGGCAGGAGAATTCGGGTGGTGACCTTTGCGGCCATCTGGACTACCGCCGTCATTCCCGCGGAAGCGGGAATCCATGGGGTTGCTTTGTCGCTGCGCGGGCATAGCCTTTCTATTTAGCTTGGTGGTTTCACTCCCCTGCGGGGAGCGAGTCACTTTTCTTGCTTCGCCAAGAAAAGTAACCAAAAGAAGGCGACCCGGAGGTGACGGTCGCTGCGCGACTGCCCTGCGATGCTCGCGCCAATGGGCCGGGACCTAAACTCGGCCCACAA
>CAMAWC010000068.1 GCA_945861875.1 Bordetella parapertussis | reverse complement strand
TAAGTCCGTCATTCCCGCGAAGCTTGTCCTCGAATGCCTTAATCGGGGAGCGGGAATCCACCTTGACCTAAAGCGTGGATTCATTGAGTCAAAATGGATTCCCGCTTTCGCGGGAATGACGATTTATGGACTTAATCAGAGCTTCCCTAAAGATTGAACTTAGAGATTTAAATCAGGAATTAAAGGGAGAAACCCATGAGCACCAAAGCCCAGCATTATTTCGTACCGGCACCCTCGCACTGGATGATTTTCGGTTCAGTGGCGCTGTTGTGCATGGCCCTTGGTGCGGCGAGCTGGTTCAACGGCGCTGGTGCCGGCGCCTGGGTGCTGCTGGCCGGCTTTGCCATCCTGATTTTCATGATGGTGAAATGGTTTGGCGACGTCATCGGGGAGTCGGAATCGGGCAAGTACCAGAAATGGGAGGACACCTCCTTCCGCTGGGGCATGAGCTGGTTCATTTTCTCCGAAGTGATGTTTTTCGCCGCCTTCTTTGGCGCGCTGTTCTACGCCCGCCAGTTGTCGGTGCCGTGGCTGGGCGAACTGGACCAGAAACTGTTGTGGCCGGACTTCACCGCCATCTGGCCCTCGGCCGGGCCGGCCTTCAAGGAGACCTTCACGCCCATGGGCGCCTGGGGAATCCCGGCCGTCAACACCGCACTGCTGCTCAGCTCGGGCGTGACGCTGACCTTCGCCCACTTTGCCCTGATCAAGAACGAGCGCAGCAAGCTGATCCTCTGGATGATCGCGACCATTGCGCTGGGCGCGCTGTTCCTGTCGTTGCAGATCTATGAATACGCGCATGCCTATTCCGATCTAAACCTCAAGCTCACCACCGGCATTTTCGGCTCGACATTTTTCATGCTCACCGGCTTTCACGGCTTTCACGTCACCATGGGCGCGATCATGCTGACGGTGATCCTGTTCCGTTGCATCGCCGGCCACTTCAAGCCGGATCACCACTTTGCCTTCGAGGCGGTGGCCTGGTACTGGCACTTTGTCGACGTCGTCTGGTTGCTGCTGTTCGTGGTGGTCTACTGGTTGTGAGCGTAAAGCCCAGGCAAGTCCGGGGCGCCGCGCACGGACTTGCCCAATACGAATAACAGGAGGCGGTTCCCGCCCATAGTAGCATTGGGAACATGGGAGTTAAGCGCCGCACAGAGTGCGGCGTTTTTTTTAACAGCGGTGGATGGCGGTTAGCCGAGTCGTTGCGTGATAAAACCGAAGTAATAACCGGCCATCAGCAACAGGAACAGCGTGATCGAGAAGCCGACGCGCAGCGCCAGCGCCTTGACCATCCGGGTCGATCCGGGCTCGCGATCCTTCATCATGTAGACGAGGGCCGAGCCGAGGCTGGCGATGATCAGGACGATGAATATCAGGACAACAATGCGCATGGCGTGCAGGTTAGCCGAAGCAAAGGCCGGTGTCGAATGAGCGTGGCTCGAAGGAACTTTCGTCCCGGAATCGCGGTCACTGTACTGGCGGTCGCTGGCCTCGCGCTGACGATTTCGCTGGGCAACTGGCAAATGGGCCGCGCCGATGAAAAACTGGCGCGCCAGGCGCAGTTCGATGCGCGCCAGGCGGTGACGCTGGCACTGCCGGGGCGGTTGGTTGGTGCCAAGGAGTACGAGTGGGCGCGCATCAGTGCACGCGGCGAGTTTGTGGCGCAACAGACGGTGTTGCTCGACAACAAGATCGTCCACGGCCGCGCCGGTTACCAGGTGGTGACGCCGTTGCGGCTGGAGGGCGGCAAGCTTTCCCTGCTGGTCAACCGCGGCTGGATTGCGGCGGGGCCGCGGCGCGAGGTGTTGCCGGACATCAAGACCCCGGCCGGTCCGCAACAGATTGAGGGCATTGCGGTGGTGCCGACAGCGCGGTTTGTCGAGTTGGGCAAGGACGCGGGCAAGGCGGAGCAGGGGCGGGTCTGGCAGAACCTGACGATCGAGCGTTTTCGCGTGTTTTCCGGACTGGAATTGCAGCCTTTGGTGATGCAGCAGACCAGTGACACGGGCGACGGCCTGGAACGGGCCTGGGAGCCGCCCAACCTGGGCGCAGACAAACACCGCAGTTACGCGTTGCAGTGGTATTCAATGGCAGTCCTGATACTGGTACTTTATGTCGCCCTCAACATCCGCAAACAGTCCCCCTAATCCTGAATTCGAACGCCGCCGCAGGAGCGGGCGCCGCCAGGCGATACTGGTCATGCTCATCTGCGCGGCGCCGGTGATCGCGGCATGGCTGGCGTTTTTTGTCTTCCCGCCGGGCAAACTGATGAATTACGGCGACATCATCGAGGCGCGGCCGCTGCCCGATGCAGCGCTGCCGCTGCTCGACGGCAGGTCCTTCCGCCTGTCCGAGTTGAAGGGCCGCTGGGTCATGTTGCAAGTCGATGGCGGCGCCTGCGCCGAAGCCTGCCAGGCCAAGCTCTACCAGATGCGCCAGGTGCGCACCACCCAGGGCCGTGAAATGGAGCGCATCGAGCGCGTCTGGCTGATCGACGATGCGGCGCAACTCGATACCATGGTGATGCGCGCCTTTGACGGCACGCGCATGCTGCGCGCCGCGGGCAGCCCGTTGCTCGGGCAGTTGCCCCCTGCCGCCGGCGGTGGCGTGCGCGACCATATTTATGTCATCGACCCGCTGGGCAACCTGATGATGCGCTTTCCCAAGGACGCCGATCCGTCGCGCATCAAGAAGGACATCGAGCGCCTGCTCAAGGTGTCGCGCATCGGATGAGCTTGTTCCGCAAACTGGTGTTTGCCGCGACCATCCTGACTTTTGTCGTGGTGGTGGTCGGCGCTTTCGTGCGCCTGTCCGACGCCGGCCTCGGCTGTCCGGACTGGCCCTTGTGCTACGGCAAGCTCACGCCCTCGCACGCCGCCGAGGAAATCAGCAAGGCCGAGGCGGTGCAGCCCGGCGGGCCGGTGTCCATGGCCAAGGCGTGGAAGGAAATGTTTCATCGCTACATCGCCAAGATCCTCGGCCTGATGATCATCGCCATCGCGCTGCTCGCCTGGATGCGCCGCCGCGAACTGGGCCAGTCGCCCTGGCTTGCCACCGCCTTGTTCGGCGCGGTCTGCCTGCAGGGCGCCTTCGGCGCATGGACGGTGACCATGATGCTCATGCCGGTCATCGTCACCGGGCATTTGCTCGGCGGCATGACGGTGTTGTCGCTGCTGACCTGGCTGTCGGCGCGCCAGCTGCAATGGCCAACCCTTGGTGCGAACGTCGTACCGGCGTGGTTGCGCCGCGCCGCGCCGCTCGCCCTGCTGCTGCTCGCCGGCCAAATCGCCCTCGGCGGCTGGGTCAGCACCAATTACGCCGCGATGGGCTGCCCCGACCTGCCGCTGTGCAATGGCCGGCTTGTCCCGGCCATGGACTTTGAGCACGGCTTCACGCTGCTGCGCGACCTCGGAAAAAAGGCCGACGGCGAACTGCTGACGCTCGAAGCCCTCACCGCCATTCACTGGTTGCACAGGGCGGGGGCGCTGGTGGTGTTCCTGGTCTTGGGCTGGTTTGGCTCGAAACTGCTCAAGCTGGGCGCACTGCGGCCCCTGGGCATGACCCTGCTTGCCTTGTTGTGCCTGCAGGTGGCTATCGGACTTGCCGTGGTGGCGCTGCAACTGCCGCTCACCCTCGCCGCCGCCCACAACGCCGGCGCCGCGCTGCTGCTGATGAGCCTCGTCGTGATAAACTTTCGCGTCTTTTCACTGGCCGATCCCCAGAAGATTTAGGCCGACATGTCCCAATCCCTTCCCCTAGACCAGCACCGCGGCGGTTTTTTGCAACGCCTGCGCCAGTTCTACGCGCTGACCAAGCCGCGCGTGGTGTCGCTGATCGTCTTTTGCGCCGTTATCGGCATGCTGCTCGCCGTGCCGGCCGGGGTGGCCTTGCCGCTCGTGCCGCTGTTTGCCGCCACCGTGGGCATAGGCCTTGTCGCCGGCGCCGCCGCGGCCATCAATTGCCTGGTCGAACAGAAAATCGACGCGGTGATGGCGCGCACCCGCGGCCGTCCGCTGCCGCTGGGACAGGTCAATTCGCGCGAGACCCTGGTCTTTGCCAGTGTTGTCGGCGGCCTCGGCCTGTGGCTGCTCTACGCCTGGGTCAACCCGCTGACCATGTGGCTGACCCTCGCCACTTTTGTCGGCTATGCGGTGATCTACACCGTCATCCTCAAGCCGGCAACGCCGCAGAACATCGTCATCGGCGGCGCATCGGGCGCGATGCCGCCGGTGCTGGGCTGGTCGGCGATGACCGACAGCGTCACCCCCGACGCCTTGCTGCTGTTCCTGATCATTTTCACCTGGACGCCGCCGCACTTCTGGGCGCTGGCGCTGTACCGCACCGAGGAATATGCCAAGGCCGGCCTGCCCATGCTGCCGGTGACCCACGGCGAAAAATTCACCCGCCTGCAGGTGCTGCTCTACACCATCATCATGTTCGCCTCGACACTGCTGCCCTTTGTCTATCGCATGAGCGGCTGGATTTATCTTGTTTCGGCCGTTGTGCTCGGCCTGGTGTTCATCTACTACGCCGTGCGCATTTACCTCAATTACAGCGACCAGCTGGCAAAGACCACCTTCCGCTATTCCATCCTCTACCTCTCGCTGCTTTTCGCCGCGCTGCTGGTGGATCACTACTTCGCCTGATTTTCGCCAAAATGTCCGTGCGCGCCTGGCTTGTTCTTCTTCTTGCAGCAATGCTGGCCGCTTGCGGCCCCTCCGGTCCGCGCTTCAACAGCACCGACATCACCGGCGCGGACTACGCCAGGGACTTCAGCCTGAAGGACGCCAACGGCAAGACACGCACCCTCGCCGATTTCAAGGGCATGGCAGTGGTGGTGTTCTTCGGCTACACCCGCTGCCCCGATGTCTGCCCGACCACCATGGTCGAGATGAAAGAGGTGCTGCAAAAACTCGGCCACGACGCGCAGCGCGTGCAGGTGTTGTTCGTGACCATCGATCCAGAGCGCGACACGCCGGTCCTGCTGGCGCAATACGTGCCCGCCTTCGACCCGAGCTTCATCGGTTTGTACGGCGATCTCGAGGCGACGACAAAGACTGCCAAGGACTTCAAGGTGTTTTTCCAGAAAGTGAAGGGCAAGACGCCCGACAACTACACCATGGACCACACCGCCGGCAGCTACGTCTTCGACCCGCAGGGCAGGCTGCGCCTGTTTGTGCGCCACGGTGGCGACACCGCGCCGCTGGTGGCTGACCTCAAGACCCTGCTCGCCGGTAGCTGACCGGCTGGAGATCCTTGCTAGACGGATGTTTCCAGCCGATGGCCTTCCCGCCGGTGTCTAGTCAGGATTGACCAACGGCCAAATCCCCGCGTCTATGGTTTCGCGATAGGCGTGCCAGGTGGCGTGGCCGAGCACCGGGATGGTCACGGCCAGCCCGAGCAGCGCGGTGGCAAAGCCGATGGCCGTCAGCGCCACGATCAGCATCACCCACACCACCATCGCCGGCTTGTTGCGCAACACCGCGTTCACGCTGGTGACGATGGCGGTGATGGCGTCGGCCTCGCGGTCGCAAATCATCGGCAGCGAAAACGCGCTGAACAGGAAAGTCAGTGTCGCGAAAATCGAGCCCACCGCCGAGCCAATGGCAAGAAAGGGCGCGAGCTGGACCCAGTCGGGGTTGGAGCGTACCGGGAAAAACACATGCACCATGGATCCGGCGCGCGCCCAGACCAGGAACAACACCAGCAGCGCCAGTGCGAACACCATGGCCGTGCCGAGGGACCTGCCCATCTCGATCATGCAGCGCGCCAGCGACGGGGCGAGGCCGCGCTCGAGCTGGCGGCTGATCGAATACAGGCCCAGCGCCAGCACCGGGGCGATGAATACGAATCCGGACAGCAGCACCAGAGCCGCCCAGTAGCTTCCGAGCTTCAGTCCAATGCCGGTTACGAGCCAGGAGAGCAGCACGATGGCGACACCGTAACCCAGACTTTGCCGCGGTGCGCTACGAAAATCCCGCCAGCCCAGGCGCACCCAGCGCAAGGGGGCCGACGCGGCGAGTTCACGGCAGGGCGCCATGAAGGGCAGGGTTGCGGGATCATGGGCGGCGGACTGTTGCGGCAGGGGATCTTCTGGCATATCCATGCTCCCTGGAACTGGTGCAAAAAATCATGGTAGCTCCGGTACGCCCTGACCGGTATGTCGCCAATTCGCCGCGCGGGCGTTCCAGATATTTATCCGTGCTTACGATGCTCCAGGCTGCCGTATATGTCCTGCCTGGATGCCACTGCGATGATGGTGATGCGGCGTTTGACATCATCGACATGATAGACCAGCCGATATTGCGGTCGCGTCAGTTTGATCTTGTAGTAATCCGTGTATCCCGCGAGCTGGTTTTTAGGGCTGCGTGGCGACCCCAGGCATTTTTGCAGTTGCTTCTTGAAAGTCTGCTTTACCGAGCCATCCAGCGCTTTCCATTCACGTTCTGCCTCCGGCAAGAGGGCAAGCTCATAGCGCATCGAGTTTCACGACTCTGGCTTTGCGCACGCCGCCTTTGCGCTGCGCGACAATTTTGCCCAGCGCCTTGTCCTCTATCGCCTCCAGCATGGCGCGATACGCTTCCGGTGAAACGATATAGCCAGCCGGTTTGTTGTGGCTCAGGATCGCCACCGTGTGTCCGGCCGCCTGCTTGAGCAAATCGCCCGGCGCCTTGCGCAAGTCGGTGATGCTGACCGTGTATTCGCTGAGAATCTGTTCCAGGTCCATATGCGCCTTAAATTTAGGGCCTTAATTTATGTGTATTTAATTGCACATAATTATACACATAATTCCAGGGTGGAACGGGCCGAACGGGTCTGACGTGGCGCCGCGAGCGTTCACCCGGTGGCTTTGCGCCCAGATGGATCGCGTCCCGCTGACTCGCGCTCGCGCTCGAGCAGCACGCGCTTGCGCTCGACACCCCAGCGATAACCCGAGATCGAGCCGTCGCTGCGCAACACGCGGTGGCAGGGAATGGCCACCGCCAGCACGTTGGCGGCGCAGGCACCGGCCACCGCGCGCACCGCCTTGGGCGCGCCGATGCGTTGTGCCACTTCGGTGTAGCTGAGCGTGCTGCCGGCCGGAATGTCACGCAATGCCTGCCACACGCGCTGCTGGAAGGCGCTGCCGCGCACATCCAGCGGCAGGTCAAGGCCGATGGCCGGCTGCTCCACCATGCCCACCACCCTGGCCACCCATTGCTCAAAGGCCGCGTCCCCGCCTTTGAGTTCGGCCTTGGGAAAACGATCCTGCAGTTCGCGTGCCAGCTTGTCCGGGTCATCGCCGATGGCGATGGCGCACACGCCCTTGTCGGTGGCGGCCACCAGGATGGCCCCGAGCGAGCACTCGCCCACGGCAAAACGGATGTTCGTGTCCTTGCCGCCGCTGCGAAAGCGCGCCGGCGGCATACCCAGCGCTTCGCCCGACTTGGCGTAAAAGCGCGCGCTGGAATTAAAGCCGGCGTCATACATCGCCGCGGTGACCGACGCGCTGCCTGGCAGGCGCTTACGCAACTGTCGCGCGCGATGCGCCGTGGCATAGGCTTTGGGTGTGATGCCGGTGACCGACTTGAACACACGATGGAAATGAAAGCGGCTCATGCCGGCGGCGCGAGCCAGTGTTTCCAGGTCGGGCGGGGATTCCGCCGACTCGATCATGCGGCAGGTTTTGGCCACCGCGGCGGCACGCTCCGCCGCCAGTCCGGCCTCGCCCGGCCGGCAGCGCTTGCAGGCGCGAAAGCCCGCCGCCTCGGCCGCGGCGCAGCTGGCGTGAAAGCGCACATTCTTGCGCAGCGCCTGGCGCGACGGGCAGGACGGCCGGCAATACACGCCGGTGGTGCCGACCGAATAGACAAAATGCCCGTCGGCGTCGGCGTTGCGAATCGTCACCGCGTTCCAGCGCGCGGCGTCGGTGGCAAATTGCACTTGCTGTTTCATTGCCGCAGCCATGAAATCGATCCTTCGATTGCGCATCGGTACCGGATGCTTGCGAACGATTGTGCGCGATTCTGTGACAGGAAACATCCCGGCTCTTGCTCTTGAATTCCGATTACCGGAAGGCCGGGAGCGCCAAGCCGATCAGTAGACTTCGTCGTGGTCGCCGACATTGATCGGCACGATTTCGGATTCGGTGATCAACATTTCGAGGGTGATTCTATGGCTCAAATTGATCGAAACGCTATGCAGTCCCGACAACTTCCCCTTCAGGGCGTGCAGCCGTAAGGACGGGTGATGGGGATTGGCCTCAAGCAGTTTGAGTGTCTTGGCGTACTGCCCGGTGACTTCCGGGTGGCGCCGCAGGAAACGTGTGGCGCGCCGGTTGTACTGCTCGGTAAAAACGAGCTGCCACGCCATTTATGCCGCCAGTTTGGCCAGGCGCTTGATGTGCTGTTCGACCGATTCCTTGACGAATCGGCCGGCGTCCAGATCCGCCTTCGATTCAGCCAGGGCGGCCTCCAGTTCGCACTCGCGCAAGTGCGCGTATTGCTCGCGACTCATGACGACGTATTTCGACTGGCCGCGGACCGTCACCGCGGCCTCTTGCTGGTCTGTGAGCGCCTGTTCTATGGCGCTGACGCCCTTGGTCTTCAGATCGTTTGCGGAGATTGTGTTCATGTCAGTCGCACCATTAATCACCTGATAGATCGCATTATAAATAGTGTTGTTAAGTTTGGCAAGCGCTGGCATAACCTGGAAACCCGCGCCGGCCGTGGCTTTCCAGTCGATTGCCTTGGTCAGCGCCGCCCGCGCCAGAACTTGATGAACAAATAGCCGCCGGCAAGACCACCGAGGTGGGCGAAGTGCGCCACGCCGGACTGGCTGCCGGTCACACCTAAAAACAACTCCAGCCCGCCGTACAAGGCCACGAACACCGGCGCGCGCATCGGGATGGGCGGAATCAGCGGCATGATCATGCGGTTCGGATAGACCATGGCAAAGGCGATGAGCAGTCCGAACAGGCCGCCTGATGCACCCACCGTCGGGTAGCGCGATCCCATCAAAAAAGACACCAGCAATTGCGCCGCGGCGGCCGAGAGCACGCATATGAGGTAGTAATTTAGAAAGCGCTTCGATCCCCAGACGCGCTCGATGTCGCCGCCGAACATGTACAGCCCGAACATGTTGAACAACAGGTGCGTCAGGCTGCCGTGCAAAAAAGCGTAAGTCAGCACCTGCCAGGGCATGAAGTTGGGGCCCAGCGGCCACAGCGCAAGCGCGTCCAGGGGGAGGGCCATGCCCATGCCAGGCGCAAAAAACAGGATAACGTTGGTGAGGATCAGCGCTTGCGTGACTGGCGGGAGGGGGAACATGGGACGGGCGGAAGTGGAATGACGGCCCACAGATTAGCAGTGTTTCAGCGGCGGGCAAGTGGCCGCCCTTGCCCATGGACTATTCCCTGTAAACTGCCCCTCGCGACCTGCCGTCGCGCGCCGCGCCCGGCGCCGCCAACAAGGACCAAACGTGAACCAGAGCAACGCCCGCGAATACGCCTTACCTGTCGGCCTGTCAGAGGCCGCCTTTGACAACAGCTTTGTGCGCGCGCTGCCCGCCGACCCGGATCTGGCCAACCGCCCGCGCCAGGTGCGTAACGCCAGTTATACCCGCGTCGAGCCGACGCCGGTGCGCGCGCCGCAATTGCTCGCCTGGTCCGACGCCGTGGGTGACATGCTGGGCATTGCGCGCCCCGACTCCTTCACCGGCATCGAGGCCCAGGTGCTGGCCGGCAGCCGCGTGCTGCCGGGAATGCGGCCTTATGCCGCGCGCTATGGCGGTCACCAGTTCGGCCATTGGGCGGGACAACTGGGCGACGGGCGCGCCATTACGCTGGCCGAACTGGTCGCCCCGGGTGCGAAACGCTACGAATTGCAATTAAAGGGCGCCGGCCTGACGCCTTACTCGCGCACCGCCGACGGCCGCGCCGTGCTGCGCTCCTCGGTGCGCGAATACCTGTGCAGCGAGGCAATGCATTACCTCGGCGTGCCGACCACGCGCGCGCTCAGCCTCGCCGCCACCGGCGAGCAGGTGGTGCGCGACATGTTCTATGACGGCAACCCGGAGCCCGAACCGGGTGCGGTGGTGTGCCGTGTCGCGCCGTCATTTGTGCGCTTCGGTAATTTCGAGATCCTGGCCGCGCATGACGAACTGCCGGTGCTCAAACGCCTTGCCGACTATGTCATCAGTACGCACTTCCCGGAGCTTGGAGCCCCTTCGCCCGCCGTGTACGGGCACTGGTTCGACGAAATCTGCCGCCGTACCGCGGTGATGGTGTCGGAGTGGATGCGCGTGGGCTTTGTCCATGGCGTGATGAATACCGACAACATGTCGATACTGGGCCTGACCATTGACTACGGCCCCTACGGCTGGCTCGAAGGCTACGAGTTGGGCTGGACGCCCAATACCACCGACGGCGAGGGCAAGCGTTACTGCTATGGCAACCAGCCCAATATCGCGCAATGGAACCTGGTGCGCCTCGCCAACGCGCTGCTGCCGCTGGTGCAGGACACGGCGGCGCTGGAACAAGGTCTCGCCACGTTTGCTGACACCTTCGTCGCCGCGTCCGACCGCATGCTTAACGCCAAATTGGGAATATCCGCGCTGGATCGCGATGGCGACGAAGCCTTGCTGACCGACATGTTCGCCCTGCTGCAGCAGGCCGAGACCGACATGACGCTGTTTTTCCGCAATCTCGCGCGCCTGCCCGTGGCCGATGCGCAGGATGAGGCGCGGCTTGCCCCGCTGCTCGATGCCTTCTATGTTCCCGAGGTGTTGGCGGCGGACGCGCCGCACCGCGAACGCCTGCTTGCCTGGCTGCGCCGCTACGCTGCGCGTGTGCGCGCCGACAGCCTTGCACCGGACGAGCGCGTCGCGCGCATGAACGCCGCCAATCCCAAATACGTCTTGCGCAATTACCTCGCGCAGACGGCGATTGACGCGCTTGCCGAAGGCGACGCGACTGTGCTCGAGCGCCTGATGAAAGTGTTGCAACGCCCTTACGACGAGCAACCCGAACACCATGATCTCGCCGCGCGTCGCCCCGAGTGGGCACGGCACAAGGCCGGCTGCTCGGCGCTGTCCTGCAGTTCCTGAACAGGGCACTTCTGTCATTGCGAGGAGGCGAAGCCGACGCGGCAATCTTGCGGTGTTGCGACGGAAGTAACAAGGGCGATGAGATTGCTTCGCTGCGCTCGCAATGACAATCGGAGATAGCCGGAAACCCGCGCCAGTCGGGCATTTCCGGGCGATGGCCGTTTGTGGCTGCCGCTGTTCAGGCGGCGTAGCCGTGGGCCTGCGGGATCATTTCCTCGCGTGCATCCTTCCAGCGCTGCATGGCTGCGGTGTGCATTGCCTGCGCGGCCGGGTCGTAATCAGCCGCGGGGCGCGGGTCGAGGTCAAAGTGGCCAAAGCGATCGGTGCCGCGCGCCAGCGAGGCCGACAGGCGCACCTTGCTCGAACAACGGCAGCGCGTCGGAATATAGCTGATGCCAAGGCCGATGCGCCGGTCGTTTGAGCGGTTGGGCATGGAGTTGTGGAACAAATAAGTGTGGTGCAGCGAGAACTGCCCGGGTTCGAGCACCATCAATTCAATCGGTGCATCGACCGGCACATGCAGGCTCTGGCCGGTGGCGAACAGGTTGGACTGGTCCTTTTCCTGCGCGTGCGTGACCTGCCCGCCAAGATGGCTGCCCGGCACCACCTGCACACAACCGCTTTCCAGGCTGCTGGGCGACAAGGCCACCCAGGCGGTGACATGTTCCGCCGGCGACAGGCCGAAGTAAGTCGAGTCCTGATGCCAGCTGATAAAGGCGTCTGTCTGCGGTTCCTTCATCCACAGCGTCAGGTGATAGACGAGAATATCCGGGCCGATGAGGTCTTCCACCGCGTCGAGTACCCCGGGGTGGTGCACCACTTCGTCCACCCACTTCAGGTACAGGTGCATTTTGCGCCGCTGGTCGGGCGCGAGGCCGTGGCCGCGCTCGCCGTCCTCCAGTTTTGCGCGATAGCCGCGTGCCGCGGCTTCGTCAAAGGCGCGCAGCGGACTGACATAACCATTGTCGCGGTAGTGCGCGACCTCATCGGGACCCAACACCTTGTTCATGTCCGCCTCAGTTGCTGGTCGCGCCGGTGCTGCGCACCGCCTCGGCCCAGGTCTTGCGCTCGCGCGCGAGCAGCGCTTCGCCTTCCTGCGCCGAGAGCTTGACGACAATGGTCGAGCGCTTGGCCATTTCTTCGGCATAAGCGGGCGTGTCTATGGCGGCGGCAAAGGCGGAGCGCAGTTTGGCCAGTGTCGCGGGCGGCGTGCCGGCGGGCGCGACAATGCCGAACCAGGTCGGTGCGTCGAGCATCGGAAAACCCGCTTCAACCAGCGTCGGCACATCGGGCAGCTGCGGCAGGCGTGTCGCGGTGCTTACTGCCAGCGCGCGCAGCTTGCCGCTCTGGATCAGCGGCAGGGTGGTCGAGGAGCCGATAAAGCTGAAACCGATGCGCCCGGACAGCAAGTCTGTCATTTGCGGGTTGGCGCCCTGGTAGGGCACGTGCAGCATTTTCACCTTTGCCGCCGAGGCCATCACTTCGGCGGTGAGGTGAGACAGCGAACCGACGCCGTTGGATCCGTAGGAGACGCCGTCGGGCTTGTTGCGCGCATACTCGATGAACTCCTTCATGTTTTTCGCCGGAATGGCGTCGGGGTTGGTGACCAGCACATTAGGCAGGCTGCCCATGATGCCAACAAAGCGAAAATCGGCATCCGGGTCGTAGGCGAGCTTGGCGTACAGCGCCTTGTTGATCGAGAGGATGGCCTGGCCGGCAACGAGCAGCGTGTAGCCGTCGGCCGGGCTGCGCGCGACATATTCGGCGGCGATGTTGCCGCCGGCGCCCGGCTTGTTCTCCACCACCACGGGCTGGCCCAGCTGCGCCGCGAGGGCGGTGGCGTTGACGCGTGTCATCACGTCGGCCGGCCCGCCGGCGGCGAAGGGCACCACCACGCGCAAGGGTTTGTCCGGGAAGCCCTGCGCCCAGCTTGAAGCGGCACAAAGGCAAAGTAGGGCGGCAAGTACGAGGCCGCGCAGGCGGCCGGGCGTGGTGTTGGGTTGAAAACGCGGCATGACAAACTCCTGGATACCCGCCCCGACGGGACGGGGCGACGAAGAGTTCGATAATATAGGCGTTTGCTGGTGCGCTTCAATGGGGGATCGCGACGGAATCTCGGTTGACGCCACTGCGTGCCGCCCCTAAAGTGGATGACGCTTGCTAAATAAGGTCCCGTCATTCCGGGGCCGCGCAGCGGAACCCGGAATCCATGGGTTTCGTCGCACATGTACAAACCAGCCCAACCCCATGGATCCCCGCTTGGCCGTTCCTCGAAACTTCGTCTCGCTACGCGAGACTCGTTTTCGCGGGGATGACGGCAACGGGGGATAAAGGCTTAAGTAAGCGCCATGCATCCCTAGAGTGGATTTCAGAATGCGACCATGAGCAGCGAACTCTCGAATCGTGTGGTGGTGATCACCGGCGCCGCCGGTGACATCGGCTTTGCCATGGCGCGGCGGTTTGCCGCGGCCGGTGCGCGTCTTGCCCTGCTCGATCGCGACGGTTCCACGCTCGAGTCGCGCTGCCGCGAGCTCGCGGTGCAACCGGAGGTGTTCACCGCAAGCTGTGACCTGGCCGATGCCGGCGCGATACGCGAGACGGTCAAGCGCATCGCTGCGCACTACGGCGCAATCAACGTGCTGGTCAACAATGCCGCCACCGTCACGCCCAAAAACGCCGTCGCCGACCTGCCGCTCACCGACTGGCAGCAGGCGCTGGCGGTCAACCTTACAGGTGCGTTTGTCATGACGCAGGCGGTGATCCCGCACTTGCGCGCCGCGGGCGGCGGCGTGGTGCTCAACATCGCCTCGCAGCTGGGCCATGTCGCCGCGCCCGGGCAGGCCGCCTACAGCGCAAGCAAGGCGGCGCTGTTGTCGCTGACGCGCTCCACCGCCGTCGATCACGCCGCCGAGGGCATACGCGCGGTGAGCCTGTCACCGGGCGCGGTGATGACCAGCCGCCTGACCTCGCGCTACGGCAGCGAGGCGGCCGTCAACAGCGCGCTCGCCGGCCGCCACCCGATCGGCCGCATCGGCACCACCGAAGAAATCGCCGCCGCCGCGCTGTTTCTGATCGGCGACGGCGCGGCTTTTGTCTCGGGTTCTGACTTGCTGGTGGACGGCGGCTATACCGCGGTGTAACGGGCAATCGGCTGGAAACCCGCTCTGGTAGGGCGTTTCCAGCCATTGATGGCGCGGTGGTGGCGGAATGATTACACTGGCCGCACTGCTTTGACTTACCTTCCGGAACCTCATGATCACCCTGCTCCCGCTTGCCGCGCGCGTCGCTGAACAACTCAAGGCGCGCAAACAGACGATTGCCGTCGCCGAAGCGTCCTGCGGCGGGTTGATTTCGGCGGCGCTATTGGCGGTGCCCGGCGCGTCGGCCTATTATCTTGGCGGTGCGGTCGTCTATACGGCCAGGGCGCGCGAAACCCTGTTGCAGATTCCGCGCGAAGCCATGCAGGGCATGCGCGCCTCGACCGAAGCCTATGCGCGCCTGCTTGCCGCGACCGCGCGCGAACGCTTTGCCACGGACTGGGCGCTGGCCGAGTCCGGGGCGACCGGCCCGACCGGCAACCGTTACGGCGACGCCGCCGGCCATGTCTGCATTGCCGTGGCGGGGCCGATGGAAAGTGCGGTGACCGTCGAAACCGGCCGCAACGAGCGCGCCGAAAACATGCGCGCCTTCGCCGCGCTGGCGCTGCAGCAATTGCTGGCTGCGCTGGCAAAGGCGCCGCGCAATTCGGCATAAAAAAAGGCGGCCAAGGCCGCCTTTTTTATTGCGTCAGGCGCGCTCAGGCAGGAACCATCGCCCCCTTCATTTTTTGCAGCGCCTTGACTTCGATCTGGCGGATGCGCTCGGCCGAGACCTTGAACTCACCGGCCAGGTCGTGCAGCGTGGCCGGGTCTTTTTCGCGCAGCCAGCGCGCCTCGATGATGCGGCGGCTGCGTGCATCCAGGCTTTGCAGCGCGGCCTGCAGGCCGGCGGTCTTGTTGCGCTCGCCTTGCTCGATTTCGAGTATGCGCGAGGGTTCGATTTCCGGGTCGGACAGGTAGGCGATGGGCGAATAAGTCGCGTCCTCGTCGTCCTCGCCGTGCGATTCGAGGGCGATGTCACGGCCGGACAGGCGCGTTTCCATCTCGCGCACTTCCGTTGTCTTGACACGCAGCGTCTTGGCTATTTGCTCGACTTCGTCGTGCGTCAGCGATTCGAGGCCAGGCTTCATGCTGCGCAGGTTGAAAAACAGTTTGCGCTGCGCCTTGGTAGTGGCGATTTTCATCAGCCGCCAGTTTTTCAGGATGTACTCGTGCATCTCGGCCTTGATCCAGTGCAGCGCGAACGAAACCAGGCGCACGCCGCGCTCCGGGTCGTAGCGTTTGACCGCTTTCATCAGGCCGATGTTGCCCTCCTGGATGAGGTCGGCATGGGGCAGGCCATAGCCGAGGTAGCCGCGGGCGGTGGACACCACCACGCGCAGGTGCGAGAGCACCAGCTTGCGCGCGGCCTCAAGATCCTCGTGCTCGCGATAACGGCGGGCGAGGGAAAGCTCTTCTTCCAAACTCAGCATGGGCATGCGGTTAACCGCCTGGATATAGTTATCCAGGGTGCCGACTGCAGGTACCGGTAAAGCCATAGTCTGGTTCATCTGGACATCTCCTTATGGTGCGGTGCGGCGGTCCGGATTCGTGTCCTGATTTTGCGTCCCGGACCCGCTGCGCCGTATTCCCTATGCCAATTTTAGCACTCTGGAGATTAGAGTGCCAATTGACCTATTTGTTCCGTCTGCTGCCGCACTTAGCGCGGTTCTATTTGCCATAAGTGCTTACTCACTGATAGATAAGCTCCCGTCCAGCCTAGGCCGGCCGCAAAAACCAGAAAACTGGCCGCATCCCCCCAGCGCAGTGGCTGGAGGTGGAAATCCGAGCCATAAGTGGCGGCCAAACGGGCGATTTCAACATTCATCAGCCAGCCGGCGAGGGCCAGGATGGCCAAGGCGGTGACCCCGCCCAGACCCCCTTGCAGGATGCCGAGGTAAAAAAACGGCCGGCGGATAAAGGCGTTGGTGGCGCCTATCAGCTTGGACACCTCGATCTCGTCGCGCAGCGTCAGGATCTGCAGCCGGATGGTGTTGAAGGTCACCGCCACCAGGCCGACCGAGAGCAGGCTGGCGAGCACGAACACGGCGATGCGCGCGAGGCCCAGCAGTGCATCGAGGCGGCGGATAAAGGCCGAGTCGAGCTGCACATGCGCCACCTTGGGCAGCTTGGCCAGGGCGCGCCCTAATGTTTCGGCTTCGGCGGCGAGCGGGTCCTTGCCCGCGAGTTCGATGACATAGGCGTCGGGCAGCGGATTGGACTGCAGGCTGGCGAGGATGTCGCCCATGCCCTCGGCTTTTTTCAGTTCGGCGAGCGCCTGGTCGCGCGGCACAAAGCGGCTTTTCGCTACAGCCGGGGCGGCCTTGAGCGCCGCCGCGACCGCGGCAATGTCGGCCGGCGCGGCATCGGCGGCCATGAACACGCTCATCTCAGGCGCCGCCGCGAGCGGCCCGGCAATGCGCTGCATGTTGATGAGCAGGGCGTAGGCGCCCAGTGGCAGGGCGAGGGCGACGCCGATCACCAGCACGTTGAGCGCCGAGGAGAGCGGGCTTTGCGCCAGCCGGACCCAGGTGGTGCGAAAACTTTGCACGTGCTGGTGGAACCAGGCTCTCATGCTCCGACTCCTTCGGCCACCAGCCTGCCGTGATCCAGGTGCAACACGCGCGCGCCCTGCGCCCGGTGCTGCTCGATGAGGGCGCGGTCATGGGTGGCGATGAGCACCGTCACGCCGACGTCGTGAAAGGACTTGAACATCGCCATGATTTCGGCGGCGTACTCGGCATCGAGGCTGGCGGTGGGCTCGTCGGCAAGCAGCACGCCGGGGCGGTTGACAATGGCGCGGGCGATGCACAGGCGTTGCTGCTCGCCGCCCGAGAGCGTGATGGGAATGGCTTTTTCGCGCGCCAGCAGCCCGACCTTGTCGAGCGCGGCGCGGGCGCGGCGCGCCGCCTCGGCCGGCGCGCTGCCCGACAACTGCAGCGGCAGCAGCACGTTGTCAAAGGCGCTGCGGTCGTTGAGCAGTTTCTGGTCCTGGAAAATCAGGCCGAGATTGCGCCGCAGGTAGGGAATGGCGCCGCGCTTCATCGCGCTGACATTCTG
>CAMAWC010000067.1 GCA_945861875.1 Bordetella parapertussis | reverse complement strand
ACGGCGGGCATACCGACCATCCCGCAGGGCAAACGCAGCCGGGCGCTGAGCGATCCCGAGATAAGCCTGCTGCTGCGCTGGCTGGACTCCGGCGCGGTGTCCCGCACGATTGTCGATGTACTGCGCCTCACGCTCTACACCGGCGCCCGTAGCGGCGAAGTCTGTGCCGCACCACCCGCACCGGCCTGGCGCGCCTGGGCTGCCCGTTCGAGATCGGCGAATCGATCCTGGGCCACCGGCTGCCGGGTGTGGCCGGCGTCTGCAACGTCTATGCCTACGCCGACGAGATGCGCAAGTGGCTGGATCGGTGGGCCGAGCATGTGGCGGGAATTGTCGCGCCGCGCGCCAAACCGGCGCGTGCGAAGCGATAAGAAATTCACCGCTTCACCAATCTACATGAAGCTTGTTGATGGCTATTGTGGTGGCCTCACCAAGCCTACGCCCTTGCCGGCGGCCATTGCCTTGCGGCGTGAAGTACCCGCAGGATGCGAACCTGGTCGTCGGCTACGGTGTCGTAGATCAAGATGTAGTTCTGATGCGCCACCAACTCTCGCGTACCTGCAACGCGACCGATTCGGCCAAGGCCCGGATGATCAATCAGTCGGTTGGCCTTCTCGGAAAACAGTTCATCGAGGGCCAATGCAGCGCTCGGGTTGTCGGGCTCAATGTAGTCATAGATCGAACGGCGGTCGTCTATAGCCTCAGGGGTCCAGAAGAGTTTCAAGATTTCGCTTGGAGTTTGCGGCGGGTCTCCTCCCTGCGTGTCGCAAAGTCGGCTTCCACGTCCTCAGCAGCCACCAGACGACCCGCATTGGCCGAGTCCAACCCGACCTGCACCTGGCGACGGAACCAGGCGTCATGTTCGGCGGCCTCTTGCTGCTGTTTCACAAAATCGCGCATAAAGTCTCGCAAAAGCTGTGCGCCGGTGCGGTCGCGAGCCTTGGCGGCGCTGGAAAACTCATCTTTCAAGCTTTCGTCGACCCGGAAGGTGAAGGTTGCTTCGCTCATTGACTGACCTAATGTGTTACAAGAGAAGTGCATGGTAGCACAATGAGGGCCGTTGGACAAGTTTGCCTGGATGCCGATTCTTATATGCCGAATATATCCGTCTTGATATATATTTGCTGTCCCGCGTTTTCCCAAGTCCGACGTGCGGAAATCCGCTGTACAGCAAACCCGCCCAAGCCGATTACGAAAGCAGAGGTACACCATGCGGGAGTTCAACGCACGTTGGTCGGGTCACCAATGGATAGCGTTTCCGACCTGCGAAACGCATTGCGAAACGGTTGTAGAAAAAGACGTATGTTTCACTCTAAACATACCCCGCTGCATCATCGGCGTATGACTGGCAATCTCCTTCTGATCAGCGCTCACCGTATGCCTCTAGAAATTTCTTGATGCGAGACGGAAACCATTCAATAGCAATCAGATGCATGACTCATCTCGTACGATCAAGTGCGCCGGAGCCGTCCGGAATACGCTGGAATCAGGGGCGCGGAGTAAAGGTCTAAGGAAGCTCTGATTAAGTCCGTCATTCCCGCGAAGCTTGTCCTCGAATGCCTTAATCGGGGAGCGGGAATCCACCTGGACCTAAAGCGTGGATTCATTGAGTCAAAATGGATTCCCGCTTTCGCGGGAATGACGATTTATGGACTTAATCAGAGCTGCCCTAGGCGTATTGGATATGACGCGAATTCACAACCCGCCCCACCCTGGCGAAACCTTGCGCGAGGATGTATTGCCCGCCCTGGGCCTGACCGTGACCGATGCCGCTGCGCAATTGGGTGTGACCTGCGCCGCGCTGTCTCGCGTGCTCAACGGCCGTGCTGCAATCTCGCCGGAAATGGCGCTGCGCCTGGAAGGTTGGCTGGGTGTGAAAAATGGCGGTCGTGCTGATCTGTGGATTGCACAGCAGGCCGGGTACGACCTGTGGCAAGCCCGCAAGGCTGGTGCCCCGAAGGTGAAACGCGCTCCCGCATTACCCGCTGCCTGACGGCTTCAATACGAAAAACCCGATCTCAATTACATGGCCTTCTTGCATCTGGCCTGCACCTTCGTCTGGCTCGCTTGAATGTCAACAGCCCTAGGAACATTGGCTTTTCTTTTGCGCGGTGCGTATCCTGTGCATATAGTAATCAATATGTGCGTATTGCGCACTTAACCATGAAGGCTTGGTCACCATGAAAGCGGTCATTCTCGAGGGATTCGGTGGTCCGGACATGTTGCGCGTGCAGGACGTTGCGACGCCCGAACCGGGACCGGGTGAAGTCCTCGTCGCAGTGCGCGCCGGCGGAATTTGTCATCACGATGTGATGCATCGTGCCGGCAACTTGCCTGGCGCCAAACTCGGGGTTGTGCTTGGTCACGAGACGGCGGGCGAGATTGTCGCGGTCGGTGCCGGCGTCAGTGTGCGCAAAGCCGGCGACCGCGTCGTGGTATACCAGCGACGCTTTTGCGGCGTGTGCCGCAACTGCCTGCGCGGTCGCCAGGATATGTGCCGTGCCAGCGGCCAGCCCGGTGTCGATACCGAGGGCGGTTACGCCGAGTATGTCGCAGTGCCGGCTGCGGCGACCTTCCCGATACCGGACAACCTTGACTGGGCCGCCGCCGCCTTGTCCTCCTGCCCCATCGGCACCAGCATTCGCGCGCTGCGCGGTGTTGCGGCCATCAACCCCGGCGATAGCGTGCTGATCACCGGCGCGAGCGGTGGCCTCGGCGTGCACCAGATCCAGCTGGTGCGCGCATTTGGCGGACGGTCCATCGCCGTCACCACCTCCGAAGCCAAGGCGGCGCGCTTGCGCGAAATCGGCGCCGATGAGGTCGTCGTAGCCCCAGATCTTGCCTACTCGGCTGCGGTGTGGAAGCTGACCGGCAAGCAGGGAGTCGATATTGCGATGGAGAACGTCGGCGCGACGCTGTCTGAAAGCCTGCGCTGCATGACACAGGGTGGCATTGTCGTGGTCATGGGCAATATCGGCGCTGCGACCGTGTCGACTACACCGGGTCTTCTGATCGGCCGGCGCTTGCGAATATCGGGTTCCGGCAGCGGCACCTTCGAGGACTTGCGCCAGTCGCTGGCCTTGCTCGCCTCGGGCGCGGTCAAACCGGTCATAGCCGAGCAAATGCGTTTCTCCGAGGCGGCGCGCGCGCATGCCTTGCTCGACCAAAAAGCCATCGCCGGACGCGTCGTCATGCGCGACTGGTAAGGGGCAGCGTGAACATCGCGGCCCTGTTCGAAAAATGCGCGCAGCGCCACGGCGCGCAGACGGCCTTGCACGATCTTGCCACGGGCGAAGTGCTCGATTTTTCCGCGCTGTTTCTGGCGCTGCGCCGCGTTGCGTCGCAACTGCGCGCAGCCGGCGTGGAGGCGGGCACAAGGGTGGCCTTGCTCGGCGGCACTAGCAATGATTACCTCGTTTGCGACTACGGCATCATGGCAGCAGGCGCGGTGCGAGTGCCACTGGACCCCAGCCTGAACACGGCCGAGCAGGCGGCTCAAGTGTGCGATTCAGGCGCACATCTGCTGATCGCGACGCCGGAGTTTGCCGCGCGCGCGGCCGAACTGGCGCAAGCGGTCGAGGGCCTGCGTGTCATTGCCGCCTCTGCCGTTCGCGTCGGTGCCGAAGGCGAACTCGCATTTCCAGAGGGTGATGCGCTAGCATCGCTCAGCTATACCGGCGGCACCACAGGCGGACCCAAGGCGGTGATGGTGACCCATGGCAGTCTTATGGCCGCGGTGCAGAACATCGTGCTCGCGCGCGGCATGGGCCCGGGTGATGCGATGCTCAACGTGCGACCGGCCTGGCCGATCGCGGCGATTGTTGTGTTGGCGCATCTTGCCGCCGGCGGCACGGTGCTGATGGCCGGAAAATTCGAGCCAGCGGCTTTTTTGCAACTGCTGGAAACACACCGCGTCGCCGCGACCTCGCTGGTGCCCACGCACCTTGCGCGCATCATGAGCGAAGCCGACCCGCGCGACTTCGACTTGTCGCATTTGCGCGCCATGGACATTGGCGCGGCGGCAATTCCCCCCGATTTGTTCGCGCGCCTGCTCGAGGCCTTTGGTCCGGGGCCGCGTATCGGCATCATTTACGGGCTGACCGAGGCTCCCTGGTGCTGCTACCAGCCACCGTCCGCGTTCGCCGCGGACGCGGGCACGCGCGCGTTGCGCATGCGTAGCGTCGGCCGCGCGCTATTCGGCGTCGAACTGGTGCTGCGCTCGGCGGACGGCACGCCGGTCGCCAGCGGCGAAGAAGGCGAGGTCACGTTGCGTGGCGCCCACGTCACACCGGGCTACTGGCAGCGCCCGGAGGCCAATGCGGCGGCTTTCCGCGACGGATGGTTCCATAGCGGCGACCTTGGGGTCATCGACGGCGCAGGTTATTTGTCCATCACCGGTCGCATCAAGGACTTGATACGAAGTGGCGGCAAGAGCGTGGTGCCGGCTGAAGTCGAGGCGGCGCTGCGCGCGCATGCCGCGGTGGCCGACGTTGCGGTGATGGGCCTGCCCGATGCTGAGTGGGGCGAAATTGTAGCAGCCGCAGTGGTCCTGCGAGCCGGCGCCAGCGTCGATGAAGCGCAGCTGATCGAATCATGCCGCGAACGTCTGTCCAGTTTTAAAAAGCCCCGGCGCATTTTTTTTGTTGCCGAAATCCCCCGCTCGCACTACGGCAAGATGATGCGCAAGCGCTTGCTGCAACTGATCACCGAAACCTCGTGAAACCCATCCAATTTCATTTACAGGAGCGCACGCCATGAAAAACTTCTTCGTATTCAAGATCGCCTTGCTCCTGCCTTTGTTTTCGTTGCTGGCATGTGGCGCCCGCGGCGTGCAAGCGCAGGCCTATCCGACCAAACCCATTCGCTTGGTCGTCGCATTCGCACCGGGGGGCGCGACCGACCTCGTGGCGCGGCGTCTTGCCACCGGCCTTGCCGAAGCCCTCGGGCAGAGCGTTGTCGTTGAGAACCGTCCCGGCGCCTCGGGCAATATCGGAGGCGACTCAGTCGCCAAGTCGGTGGCCGACGGCTATACGCTGCTTTTTGCGCCCTCGACGCTGATTGCCAATCCGCTGGTGATGACAGAAAAGGCGGCCTTCGACGTCAACCGTGACCTTGTCCCCATCACCATGGTCGCCTCCGGCCCGCTGCTCATGCTGGTTCATCCCAATGGTCCTGCCAATGTGCGCGAGTTCATCGCCCGTGCCAAGGCCAATCCGGAAAAATTCAATTTCGGCACCGGCGGTTTCGGCGCCGCCGGCCATTTGTCCGCGGAGTGGTTCAAGCAACGCTCAGGCATCAGCGGCGTGCCGGTCATCTTGTACAAGGGCACGGCACCGGCACTGACCGACATCATGGGCGGGCAATTGAGCGCGATGATGGAGCCAACACTGAGCGCAATGCCGCAAGTGCGCGGCGGCAAGGTGCGCGCCCTCGCCATTACCAGCAACAAGCGTGACCCGCTGTTCCCGGACGTGCCGACCTTCACCGAGGCCGGGCTGGCCGAGATGGAATTCGCCACATGGTACGGCGTATGGGGGCCGGCCAGCCTGCCTCCGGCGATATTGCAAAAGCTTGCCGACACCAGCAAGGCGGTACTCGGCACGCCGGCGTTTCATACCTGGCTGGCCGAGCGCGGCTATGAGGCTTCGCCGCTGTCGGGCCAGGCCTTCGCCAGCTTTCTTGACGCTGAAACGCGGCGCTATGTGCGCATCGTCAAGGACGGCAACATCCGCCCCAACTAGCGCTGGACTTCAAGGAGGAGGGCAGATGGATATCGATTTCAACATGCTGGAGGGTGGCATAGGGCATGTGCTGCTTAACCGGCCGGCGCGCATGAATGCGCTCGACATTCCGGCCAAGCAGGAACTGGGGCGCATCTGGCGCGAGGCGGCAGTCGATCCGGTGTGCAGGCTGCTGGTCATTTCCGGCGCCGGCGAAAGGGCGTTTTGCGCCGGCTCCGATATCAAGGAAATGCAGGCGACCGGAGGCATGGTCGATACCGCGACGCTGATGAATGCGATTCCGGGCATCGGCATCACACTGGAGAAACCTGTCATAGCCGCGCTGCACGGCTTTACCGTGGGCATGGGTCTTACCGTGGCGATTCATTGCGATTTTCGTGTCGCGGTACGCAGCGCTCGGTTCGCTTTTCCAGAAACAAAGCACGGAATGCTCTCCGGCGTGAGCGCAGTAACGCTGCCGGGCATAGTCGGTGAGGCTGCGGCGCTCGATATCATGTTGTCGGGCCGCGTATTTGATGCGACGGAGGCGGCGCGGCTGGGCCTGTTGCACCGTCTTGTCGATGGCGAGGACGGTGCGGCCGCGCTCGCCGGCGCGCTCGAACTGGCGAGAACCCTGCTCGGCAATTCGGCGATGGCCATGGCGCTGACCAAGCGCCTGATACTGGCCGAGCGTCGGCGCAAGGTACTGGCGCATGCGGCGCTGATAGATGAGGCGCGCATCGCCGTGACGGCTTCGACAGAATTTTCCGATGTGGTCAATCGCCACGATGGCGCGGGGCGCATGTGAGAGCGGTCAGCACCAAAAATCGCGCTGTCGCGCAGCGAGGTGACGCGATCAGCGATGCCGCTCCAGAGCACAGCGCCACTATCCAGTCGGTGAGCCGCGCGGTCGCGGTGTTGAAAGTGCTCGCGGCCAGGCCGCTTGGCTGCACCGCAATCGAGATTGCCGCCGCAACAAGCCTGGATCGCACTACGGTGCACCGCCTGGTGCGCACGCTTGTCGCCACGGGTTTGGTGGAGGGCCGCGGGCCGAATTATCGCGTTGGACCCGCCTGCCTAAGTCTGGGAGCGGCGCGACTCAATACGCTTGGCTTGCGCGAAATCGCACTGCCTTATGCCGTGGATCTGCAACAGTCTATCGTCAAGGACAGGCCTGCAGTGGTGTCGATTTCAGCGCTTGCGAGCGATGAGGTGGTGATCGTCGACCGCATCTGGACCGCGGCAGTGCCGCTTAACATCATTATGGGCATCGGCTGGCATTTTCCGGCTGATTTGACGGTAAGCGGCCGCGCGATGTTGTCGACTTTCGATGACGCGTCGATCGCCGTGATCATAGGTACGAAGCGGTTCGAGCGCCTGATGCCGCGCCTGCAGGGAATACGCAAGCGAAATGGCATGGAATGGGGCATAGGGGAGTTTCATGCCGGGGTTGCTACGCTCGCCTGTCCGCTGGCAGGACCCGAGGGCACGGCAGCCGGGGCGCTGGTCGTCGCTGGGCTCGGACTGGAGCGTGACCTCAACGAGGACTCGGATCTGGCGCAAAACCTGCGGCGCTCGGCCAACACCGTGTCGCGTCTGCTGCAGACGTCGCGCTGACTGAAGCACTAAAGGGGGGGGCGGCATGGGTATCGATTACAGTAAGCGCGGCGAGGGTGTGGCCCACGTGCTGATCAACCGGCCCGAGCGTCTCAATGCGCTGGATCGCGAGGCAAAGCAGACGCTTGCCAGATTGTGGCGCGAAGCGGCCGAGGACCCCGATGTACGCGTGGTAGTGATCTCTGGCGCGGGTCCGCGGGCGTTCTCGTCGGGCTCGGATATGAAGGAAATGCAAAGCCAGGGCGGTATGGTCAGTACCGAGGTTTTGCTCGCTGCAATTCCGAATGTCGGCGTGGAAATCGACAAGCCGGTGCTCGCGGCCTGCCACGGCTACACCATAGGCACGGGTCTGACCCTGGCGATGCATTGCGATCTGCGCATTGCTGCGCGCGGCACGCGCTTTGGTTTCCCGGACACGCCCAAGGGCATGATTGCCGGTGTCTCGGCGGTGACGCTGCCGCATCTGATCGGCCACGGCGCCGCGATGGAGGTGATGCTGTCGGGGCGGCTGTTCGAGGCCGAGGAGGCATTGGCCATGCGCTTGATTCACCGTATCGTCGACGGCGACGTGCTGGAGGCGACGTTGCAGGAGGCGGCGAAACTCGCTGCCCACCCAGCGGTGGCTATGCAGCAATCCAAGCGTCTGATGATGCTGGAAATGCGCCGGCAGGTCAGAAGCTATTACGACGAGATCGTGCGCGCGCGCGAAATCGTGCAGTACGCGAAGTTTCCGGCCGGCTGAGTACAGTCCGGCACCTCGCTTGCGACCCTGGCCATCGCGCCACGGCTTATTTCTTGCCCGCGTTTCGCCTTTTTCTGTTGATAATTGGCAGAGACGGTTTCACATGCAGCGCGCCCACCACCGATAAAAATGCCACCGCGAGGTGGTTTTTTTGTTGATGGACGCGGAACGTCGATTTTTTTGCCGCTTCCGCGTTAGAGTCGGCGCGACCAGCCGCCGATTCTGGCAGCTGCAACGCAAAGACACCAACATGCAACCGCGCGGTTCCAGACTGGCCTGTTCGCTGTACAGCATCGACGGCAGCATCGGGTCGTTTGACGTCTTCCCGGCGGGTGACGCGCCCAAGTCGATCGCCCGGGTTGACCCGGTCAAATGGGCTACGCCACCCCAGAAAGAAGTGCGGCGGGCGTCGTTTTCCATCGTCGGCGAAATGGGTATGACCGGAGCGGTCCTGGTGCTCAACCAGTACAAGTGGCGCGCGCTCGCCTCGGCCAGGCTGGAGGAACCGTTTTACGCCATGATCCTGTGGCGCGGTTCGTCGCTGAAGGTGCATCGAGGATGCGACTGCGATGGCGGCAAAGCGCGGTGGCTGAACGGGCGCTGCAAATTCGGTCATAATGCAAGCGGCGGGCCTCCCCGCATTGCGGCGTGGTGAATCTGGTCAGGTCCGGAAGGAAGCAGCCACAGCTACTCACCGCAAGTGCCGGGGTTCAGGCTCGCCACGAATTTTCGGGATTCAGGCTTCGATTTGGATCGGATCCTGGGTTTCCAGCCCCGATTCCTCCGGTAGAATTTCACCCATGAGCTATCAAGTCCTCGCCCGCAAGTGGCGGCCGAAGAATTTTGCCACCATGGTGGGGCAGGAGCATGTGGTCAAGGCGCTGACCCATGCCCTGGAGCAGCAACGCCTGCACCACGCCTACCTCTTTACCGGAACGCGCGGCGTGGGCAAGACCACCCTCGCGCGCATTCTCGCCAAGTCGCTCAATTGCGAGAAAGGCATCACCGCCGACCCCTGCGGGACCTGTTCGGCCTGCACGCAAATCGACGCCGGGCGCTACATCGATTACATAGAAATGGACGCCGCCTCCAATCGCGGCGTCGATGAAATGGTGGACCTGCTCAGCCGTGCCGCTTACGCGCCCAGCGTTGGCCGCTACAAGGTCTACATGATCGACGAGGTGCACCAGCTTTCCTCGCACGCCTTCAACGCCATGTTGAAGACGCTTGAGGAGCCGCCGGCGCATATTCTTTTCATCCTCGCCACCACCGACCCGCAGAAGGTGCCGGTGACGGTGCTCTCGCGCTGCCTGCAGTTCAACCTCAAGCAGCTTGCGCCGGCGATGATCGCCGGCTACCTGAAGAACGTCATGGCCGAGGAGAACATCCCGGCCGAGGCGGCGGCGCTCGCGCTGGTGGCGCAGGGGGCGCGCGGCAGCATGCGCGACGCGTTGTCGCTGCTTGACCAGGCCATCGCTTATTCGAGCGGCAACGTCACCGAGGGCGCGGTGCAGGCGATGCTCGGCACCATAGACCGCAGCCATTTGTTCGCCGTCATAGCCGCGCTCGAATCGGGTGATGCCGCGGCGATGATCGCCGTGGCCGATGAGATGGAGGTGCGCAGCCTGTCCTTTGAGGCGGCGTTGCAGGAGCTCTCGACGCTGCTGCACCGGATCACCTTGGCGCAAATGGCGCCGCAGGCGCTCACCGAGGCCACGCCGGACCGCGCGCGTATTCTCGAATGCGCCGGACGCATTGACGCCGAAACCCTGCAGCTTTACTACCAGATTGCCATTCAGGGACGCCGCGACCTGCCGCTCGCTCCGGACGAGTACGCCGGTTTCACCATGGCCCTGATGCGCATGGCCGCCTTCCGGCCTGAGATGCCGGGGCAGGGCGGTGGAAAGATCGCTGCACCGGCGGCCAGGCCCGCAGTGGCCGCTGCGCCGGTTGCGGCGGCATCAAGGTCAGCCGCCCCGGCGCCGGCCGCGTCGACAGGCGCCGCGGCGCCCTTTGACGGTGACTGGACGGCGCTGTCGCGCCTGCTGCCGCTTACCGCTTCGGTAAAGCTGCTGGCGCAAAATGCCGAGTTGAAAAAATTCGATGGCGAGACCTTTGAGCTGGTATTGCCCGTCGAGCGCAAGACGCTCGCCGATGCGGCCTACCAGCAGCAGCTCAAGGCGGCATTGAGCGCGTATTTCGGCAAGCCCTGCCTGCTCAAGGTGGAGATAGGTGCGGTGCGCGGCGAATCGGTCGCGGCGATCGAAGCCAACGACAAGCGCCAGCGGCAGCAGCAGGCCGTCGCCTCGGTCAAGGGTGATGATTTTGTAAAGGAACTGGTGGAAGGCTTTGATGCGACCATTGTTGAATCGTCGATCAAGCCCTTGCAGTGATAGTAAGGTAACAGCGACGTAACAGCGAGCTAACAGCGCAGCGACAGGAGACGAAAGATGATGAAGGGTCAGTTGGCCGGCTTGATGAAGCAGGCCCAGCAAATGCAGGAAAACATGAAGCGCATGCAGGACCAGCTCGGCACCATCGAGGTGGAGGGGCAGGCGGGCTCCGGCATGGTCAAGGTGGTGATGACCTGCAAGCACGAAGTAAAGCGCGTGAGCATCGCCCCGGCGCTGATGGGCGATGACAGGGAAATGCTCGAGGACCTCATCACCACGGCGCTGAACGACGCCGTGCGCAAGGTGGAGTCGACGACGCAGGAAAAAATGTCCGGCATGACGGCCGGCCTGCCGCTGCCGCCCGGCTTCAAGATGCCGTTCTGAATCCGGGGCGGAGCCGGCAACCGGCTGGAAACCCGCGCCAGACAAGGGTTTCCGGGCGATTGCCCTGCCAAAAACGAAACCATCATGGCTAATCCTTCATCACTCGAAGAATTGATCGAGGCGCTGCGTTGCCTGCCCGGCGTCGGTCCGAAATCGGCGCAGCGCGCCGCCTACCACCTGTTGCAGCACGACCCGGCCGGGGCGCGACGGCTGGCGGTGGCGTTGGGCAGCGCCCTTGCCACCATCCATCGCTGCGAGAAATGCCACACCTTTGCCGAGCAGGCCTTGTGCGCGGTGTGCGCATCGTCCAAGCGCGATCCGGCGCTGCTGTGCGTGGTTGAAACGCCGGGCGACCAGCTGATGATGGAGCAGACCATGGCCTACAGCGGGCTTTATTTCGTGCTGATGGGCCGACTCTCGCCGCTCGATGGCATCGGCCCGAAGGAGATCGGCCTCGACCTGCTGCAAAAGCGCGTCGGCGATGGCATTGTCAGCGAAGTGATCATCGCCACCAATTTTACCAACGAGGGCGAGGCTACGGCACATTACATCGGTGAAATGCTGCGCAAGCGCGGCCTTGACATCAAGGTCAGCCGCATCGCCCGCGGCGTGCCGGTGGGCGGCGAGCTCGAGTATGTCGATGCCGGCACGCTGGCGCAGGCCTATGTCGAAAGGCGGCCGGCATGAAGCCTTTGGAAGGGGTCAAGGTTCTCGAACTCGGGCAGCTCATCGCCGGACCGTTCGCCGGCAAGACTTTCGCTGAATTTGGCGCCGAGGTCATCAAGATTGAACCGCCCGCTGTTGACGGCGGCGCCGGCGGCGATCCGCTGCGCGGCTGGCGCAAGCTGCACAAGGGCACCTCGCTGTGGTGGTACCTGCAGGGGCGCAACAAGAAATCAGTCACCGCCAACCTGCGCCTGCCCGAGGGACAGGAGATCGTGCGCCGCCTCGCCAAGGATGCCGACATCCTGATCGAGAATTTTCGTCCCGGCACAATGGAAAAATGGGGCCTTGGCTACGAGGCGCTGGCTGCGGACAACCCGGGGCTGGTGATGTTGCGCCTCTCGGGCTTCGGCCAGACCGGTCCGATGCGCGACCAAGCCGGCTTTGGCGCGGTGGGCGAGTCGATGGGTGGTTTGCGTTATGTGACCGGCTTTCCGGACCGGCCGCCGGTGCGGCTGAACTTGTCCATCGGCGATGCGCTGGCTTCGCTGCATGGGGTGATCGGCGCGATGATGGCGCTGCATCATCGCAATGTGAACGGCGGCAAGGGCCAGGTGGTGGATGTGGCCTTGTACGAAGCGGTGTTCAACATGATGGAGAGCACGCTGCCCGAGTTCGACATGTTCGGCGAGGTGCGCGAGCGCACCGGCACCAACCTCACCGGCATTGTTCCGTCCAACACCTATTTGTCCAAAGACGGCCAGCACGTGGTGATTGCCGCCAACGGCGACAGCATATTCAAGCGCCTGATGAAGGCCATCGGACGGCCGGACATGGCCGATGATGCCTCGCTGGCCGACAACGCCGGCCGCGCCAAACGCGGTGATGAGCTCGATGCGGTGATCGGCGCATGGGCGGCCGAGCACGATGTCGATCACCTGCTCAAGGTCCTCGATGCCGCGCAGGTGCCCAACGGAAAAACTTATTCCATCGCCGACATCGTCAAGGACCCGCAGTACATCGCGCGCCGGATGATCGTGCAGCACACACTCAAGGACGGCACCCCGCTCAAGTTGCCGGGCATCGTGCCCAAGCTGTCGGATACGCCCGGTGCGACCGACTGGGTCGGTCCCGAACTGGGTGAGCACACCGATGCGGTGCTGCGCAGCATCGGCTACAGTGAAGGGCAAATCGCCGAACTGCGGGACAAGAAAGCGATTTAGTCTTTGCGAACTGACTGACCTGGTTGGTAACTTTGGACGATTACACCATGAGCAAACGCATTTACATCCACGAAGTGGTCACCCGCGACGGCCTGCAGATCGAGCCGCAGTGGATTCCGACCGAGCGCAAGATTGAGCTGGTGGACGCCTTGTCGCAGACCGGCCTCGCCAAGATCGAAGTCACCTCGTTTGTTTCGGCCAAGGCCATTCCCAACCTGCGCGACGCCGCCGAAGTGATGGCCGGCATCAAGCGCAACCCGGCGGTCGATTATGTCGCGCTGATCGCCAATGCGCAGGGCGCCGAACGCGCGGTGGCGGCCAGGGTGGACGAAGTCAACCTCGTCGCCTCCGTATCCGATTCGCACAACCGCGCCAACATGCGTCGCTCTACCGAAGCCTCGTTTGCCGGCTTTGCCGACATGATGCCGGTGCTCAAGGCCGGCGGGATTCGCGTCAACGGCGCCCTTGCCACCAGTTTCGGCTGCCCGTTCGAGGGCGATGTGCCGGCGGCGCGCGTGCTGGATTTCGTGCGCCGGTACGTGGAGATGGGCGTGGACAGCATCGCCCTGGCCGATACCACGGGCATGGCGCACCCGGCGCAGGTGGCCGCGCTGTGCGAGGCGGTGCTCAAGCGCTGGCCCGGCCTGCAGGTGGCGCTGCATTTTCACAACACCCGCGGCATGGGGCTGGCCAACGTGCTGGCCGGCCTCAACGCCGGTGTGGTGCGCTTTGAAGGCTGCCTGGGCGGTCTGGGCGGCTGTCCTTATGCGCCGGGCGCCACCGGCAATGTCTGTACCGAGGACGTGGTGCACATGCTGCAGGCCATGGGTTATGACACCGGCGTCGACCTGGACAAGCTGCTGGCCGTGGCACGGCGGCTGGGTGAGATCGTCGGGCATGATCTGCCCGGGCAGGTGGTTAAGGCGGGGAAGATTTCCGACTTGCATCCACGTCCGGCGGAACTGGTGTGATCGTGGCTCCCGGCGAGGCAGGTAAAATGCCGGAAAACCGCGCCAGTCTTGGCTTTACAGGCGATGCGCCGGCGAAAAAATGGAACCGCGCGCGCCCAAACTGAAGGGGCGCGGCGCAGCCGACAGCCCGCAGGGGCGCTTTGAGCGTGAGGCTCGCGAGAAAAGCGAGGACCTGCCGCCAGGCCCCGAAAGCGCGCCGCGCACCACCATCACGCTGGTGCAGGCGCGCAGCATCATCAGCCGCAACGATTCGCCCGATGTGCCGTTCGCGCAATCGATCAATCCCTACCAGGGATGCGAGCATGGCTGCGTGTATTGCTACGCGCGTCCCGGCCACGCCTACCATGACCTGTCGCCGGGCCTGGACTTCGAGACCAAGATCCTCGGCAAACAGAACGCCGCCGAACTGCTGCGCGAGGAGCTGTCACGTCCGGGTTATCGCTGTGAACTCATCGCCCTTGGTGCCAACACCGATCCCTACCAGCCGGTGGAGCGCGAGCAGCGCATCACGCGCGGCATACTCGAGGTGTTGCGTGAGTTCAGCAATCCGGTGGGCATTGTCACCAAGGGTTCACTGGTGGAGCGCGACATCGATATCCTGTCGGCGATGGCCAAAGAGGGGCTGGCCGAAGTTCATGTGTCGATCGGCAGCTTTGATGCCGGGGTGGCGCGCACGCTCGAGCCGCGCGCCGCGGCGCCCTACCGCAGGATAGAAACCATACGCCGGCTCGCCGCAGCCGGCATACCCGTCGGGGTGCTGACCGCGCCGATCATTCCTTTTCTCAATGACAAGGACATGGAGCGCACGCTCGAGCTTGCCTGGGAGGCAGGCGCGCGCAACGCCGGCTACATCCTGGTGCGTTTGCCGCATGAAGTGAAGGACTTGTTCCGCGACTGGCTGGACGCGCATGTTCCGCTCAAGGCGGCGCGCATCATGAGCCAGATCAACCAGATGCGCGGCGGGCGCGACAACGACCCGCAGTTTGGCAGCCGCATGAGCGGCAAGGGCTTGTACGCCGAGTTGCTGGCGCAGCGCTTTGAGCAGGCTTGCCGCCGCATCGGTTACGCGCGCGCCCCACGGCACCAGCGCGACACCACGAAGTTTGCGGTACCCGGTCGGGCGACACAACTCCCGCTTTTTTAAAGGTTTTTCTGCAATTTACGTTGACGCGGCGGGGACGCTGTGCGAGCATTTCGCCGCTGATTCAGGGCTTGGAGGCGGTTACAGAACCGTCCCGGCCAATACCAATAGGAGGAACACCATGCGCCCGATTCAACAATCCGTTTTCGCCGCTGGCCTGGCGATGTTTGCTTCAATTGCAATTGCCCAGGGGGCGCTGGAGAAAAAAGACGTGCACATCGCCGTCGGCGGCAAGGCTGCGCTGTATTACCTGCCGCTGACCATCGCCGAGCAAAAGGGTTACTTCAAGGATGAAGGGCTGAACGTCAAGATCAGCGACTTTGCCGGGGGCTCGCAATCGCTGCAGGCGGTGGTGGGCGGCAGCGCCGATGTGGTGTCGGGCGCCTTTGAGCACACCATCAACATGCAGTCGAAAAAGCAGTCGATGATCGCCTTCGTGCAAATGGGCCGCCTGCCGCAGATCTCGGTGGGCATCTCCAAGGCCAAGGCCGCCAACTACAAGTCGCTCAAGGACCTCAAGGGGCTCAAGGTTGGCGTATCGGCGCCAGGTTCCTCGACCAACCTGTTGTTCAACATGCTGATCGCCAAGGAGGGGCTGAAGCCCTCGGACGTGGCTATCATCGGCGTGGGTACCGGCTCGGGCGGCGTCGCGGCAATGAAGAGCGGCCAGATCGACGCGATTTCCAACACTGATCCGATCATGACCAAGCTGGAACTGGACGGGGACATCAAGATCATTGCCGACTGGCGCACAGTCAAGGGCACGGTCGCCACCTTCGGTGGTGAATTGCCGGCGGCGAGCCTTTATGCCTCGACCAAGTTTGTAAAGGAAAATCCCAGGACGGTTCAGGCCCTGACCAACGCCATTGTGCGCGCCGACAAGTGGCTGGCAAAGGCTAGTGCGACCGATGTGATCAAGGTGGTGCCGCCCGCCTATCTTCTGGGTGACAGTGCGCTCTACCTGTTCGCCTACGACAAGGTGAAGGAGGCGTTCTCGGTGGATGGCACCATTTCCGCAGCCGGGGCCAAGGCGACGCTGAACATCCTTGCCGCGAGCAACCCGGCCATCAAGGCCGATGACATCAAGCTCGACGATACTTTCACCAACGAATTCGTCAAGAAGGCGAACGCCAAGTACAAATAGCGCCGGCGGAAGGGTGCCCCGATGTCCCGGGGCGCCGCGCCGACTGCGCGGGATGGGACGGACGCCGCCAGTCGCCGTTCAGCCCGCGCGGCTTTTTCCGTGACTGACCCATGACCGCCGCACTCGCCCTCGAGAACATCACCTGCACCTTCATATCGCGCGAAGACCGTTCGCAGCGCTATACGGCAATGCGCGACACCACGCTGATGGTGGCGGCAGGGGAGTTCGTGTCGGTGGTGGGGCCAACCGGTTGCGGCAAATCGACGCTGCTCAACGTCGCCGCCGGCTTGCTCGCGCCCTCATCCGGATCGGTGCGCGTGTTCGGCGAACTGCTGAACGGCATCAACAAGCGCGCCGGCTACCTGTTCCAGTCCGAGGCGCTGATGCCCTGGCGCAACACCCTGGACAATGTCACCGCGGGCCTGGAGTTTCGCGGTGTGCCGCTGGAGGAGGCGCGGGAGCGGGCCAACGACTGGCTGCGTCGCGTTGGACTGACCGGCTTCGGCCACCGCTATCCGCACCAGCTCTCGGGCGGCCAGAGAAAGCGCGTGTCGCTGGCGCAGACGCTGATCATGGATCCGCAAATCATCCTGATGGACGAGCCGTTCTCCGCGCTCGACGTGCAGACGCGGCAGCTGATGGAGAACGAATTGCTCGAGTTGTGGCAGGCGGACCGCAAGTCGGTGGTGTTCATCACCCATGACCTGGAGGAGGCTATCGCCTTGTCCGATCGCGTGGTGGTGCTTGCGGCGGGGCCGGAGACACACCCTATTGGCGACTACCGCATCGACCTGCCGCGGCCGCGCGATGTGTCGGAAATCCGCATGACGCCGCGCTTCATCGAGCTGCATTCGCAGATATGGCATGCGATGAAAGACGAGGTGCTCAAGGGCTATGTCCAGCAACAACAAAAATAGCCGCGGGCTCTGGTCACGCATGGCGCCGCGCCAGGGCAACCTGCGTGTCTGGCAGGTGCTGCTGCTGGTGCTGGCGTTCGTGCTCTGGCATGTGTTCACCAGCCCGACGTTGCTGCCGCCGATTTATTTTGACGATAACAACAAGGCGGCGTTCTTTTTCGGCGAACCCCTGGTGGTGATGAGCCGCCTGTGGGAATGGTTTGCCGGCGGCGAAATCTACCAGCACCTGTGGATCACGCTGGTGGAAACCATGCTGGCGTTTTTCATCGGCACGGTCTCCGGCGTGATCATCGGGCTGTGGCTGGCGCTCTCTCCAATGGCCTCGGCCATTTGCGAGCCGTACATCAAGGCGATGAATGCCATGCCGCGGGTGATTCTCGCGCCGATTTTTTTCGTCTGGTTCGG
>CAMAWC010000066.1 GCA_945861875.1 Bordetella parapertussis | reverse complement strand
GGCCGAGCCCTGCGCCAGCACGATCAGCGCGCCCAGCAAGGCCATCATCAGCAACAGCGGCGCCAGCCAGAATTTTTTGCGTACACGCATGAATTTCCACAAATCCTTGATAAATGACATGGCCGCCTCAGAACTGGTCGTTCATTGATTTTGGGTCGGGGCCTGGCGGCGTGCGGGTAATCCAGTAGCTCGGCGCCTGCCGGTCATACTTGAGCTGCAAGGGCAGCTTGCCGAAGATGCGCATCAGCAGGGCAGTCGGCACCAGGGTGAGGTAATACACCACGCCTATCGCCAGCGGACTGACAATGCGGTTGAGCAGCAGGCCGAATTTCATCCATGTGCGGTTCAGCCAGGACAGCGCGCGCGGCAGGGCCAGCGCCAGAACCAGGAAGGCCGCCGCAATCACCAGCGACCAAATGCGAAACGAGGCGCCCTTGAACAGCGGCCACAGGCCGATGCCGGCGAATATCGCGGCAAACAGCAGGCCGAATACGCGGTCGGACGAGCCTTCGATTTCCTGCTTGTGAGTGGAGGGTTCCAGCATGGCGGGCGGATTTTAACATCACCCCCGCGCTCACCCCCTGCCGCGACAGTAACCGCTATCATGTGCAGCCCTGCCCCGTCCGGATCCATCCATGCCGCGCTTGCGCCGCGCCGCCATACCCGTCGTGCTGATCGGCTGTTCGGTCTTGTTCTTTTTTCTCGCGCTGGAACTGGTACTGCGCGCCATGGACAGCCCGCGCCGCGAAGCGCGCATCCTGTGCCTTGACGCCATCATGGGCAATGTCTACTGCCCCGACCTGTCCGAGCGCCTCGACAACATGTACGAGAGCACGCTGCTCGTGACCACCAACAGCGAGGGCATGGCCGACCGCGCATACCCGCGCGCCAAGCCGGCCAACACCATTCGCATCGCCCTGCTCGGCGATTCGGTCACCGCTTCGCTATACACGGCGCAGGACAAAAAGTTCAAGGCCTTGTGGGAAAAAGCGCTGACGCAAAGCACCGGCAAAACGGTCGAGATCATGAATTTCGCCGTCGACGGCACCTCGACCTGGGAACAGATCCAGATGCTGCACCTGCGCGCGCGCCACTTCCAGCCCGATTACGTCGTGTTGTCCTTCTTCTGGGGCAACGACGTCTGGAACAACTCGGCCTCGCTCGACAAGGGCCGCCCCAATCCGCTCAAGGATGAGTACACGGCGTCGTGGGTGAGGAACCTGCAGGTCAAACACCGCAAATCCATTCGCTGGCTGTGGAACAACTCCGCCGCCTTCCAGTTCCTCGACACCCTCAAAACCCGGGTGGAAACCAACATGGACTACAAGCGTGCACAGCAGCCGGCCGCGCCGCCACCGGTTGCCGCCCCGCCCACCGCCCCGCCGGCCGTGCCCGTACCGCAATACGACCCGGCATTTGCCTGGGATTCCGAATCATGGAAGCTGACGCGGCAACTGATCGTCAAGCTCAAGGCCGAAACCGAGCAAAGCGACGCGCGCCTGCTGGTGTTTCACCTCCCCATGTACGACCAACTGGTCCTGCCCAAGCCCTTGCCTTACGCCGAATTCAAGCGCTTTCTTGACGACAAGGCCATCGCCAACGCCGACCCATTCGACGCCCTGTCCGGCCTGGCACCACAGCAAAAACGCGCGCTGTTTATCGGCGACGCCGTGCACCTCACCGATGAAGGGCACCGCCTTGTCGCCGAGGCGAGCCTGCCGGCGCTGAAAAAATTCCTGCAGGCCCCGACTGCCGGCAAGTAAATGGCTGGGGAAGCCCGTCTGGCGCCGGTTTGCGGCGATTCGCCGTCCCCGGCAGCACACCGCACCCGGCCCGCGCCGGCGCTTGCATGCGCCGCGGCATCGGGGTAAAGTGCTGTTATACAATGTATAACATAAACGCCATCGCGGCCTTTACCGCCAGCACCATAAGGATCACACCATGATCAAGACCATCACCAAATTCGGCAATTCGCAGGGACTGATCCTCGATTCGACGCTGTGCGAGCTGTCCGGGCTCAAGGCCGGCGACCAAGTGAACGTCACCGTGCACGAGGGCGGCGCGATCACGCTGGTGCCGATCTCGCCCACCCGTTCGGCCGAGGAAGTGAGCTCGGTAATCCAGCAGACGGTCAAGGATTACCGCAAGACGCTGCGCAAACTGGCGTGAAAGTCACGCCTGACAACTGCGTCCACCTGAGCGTGGACATGGTGAAGGAAATCCATGGCGCCGTCCTCGCCGCGTTTGGCGGGCTTGAGGGCATTCGCGATCTTGGGCTGCTTGAATCTGCCGTGGCCGCCCCGCAGGCGACCTTCGGCGGGGAATCGCCTTACGCCGATGTGCTCGAAGTGGCGGCGGCGTATTTGTTTTACCTGTGCCGCAACCATCCCTTCCTGGATGGCAACAAGCGTGTCGGGATGACTTCCGCCATCGTCTTCCTGCGCCTGAACGGCATCGAACCTGCGCCTGACAGCAATGATTGGGAGGCACTGATGCTCGATGTCGCCTCCTCCCGCCTCGACCGCGACCAGACCACGGCGCGCTTGAAAAAACTACTTAAATCACGAAGCTGAACAACCAGAGTAACCAGACCATGCGCGAACCCACACCCCAGACGATTCACCTCAAGGACTACACCCCGCCGGCGTTTGTCATTGCCACCGTCGACCTCGACGTGGACATTCGCGACGACCACGCCCTGGTCAAGGCCAAGCTGGCGATGTCGCGCAATCCCAAATCGAAGGACAGGCGCGCTCCGCTGGTGCTCAATGGCGACGAACTGGAACTGGTGTCGGTGGCCGTTGACCAACGCGTGCTGGCTGCGTCCGAATACTCGGTGGATGCCGAGCACCTCACCATCCCCGGCCTGCACGACAGCTTTACCCTCGAAACGACGGTGCGCATCCGCCCGCAACAAAACACCAAGCTCGAGGGTTTGTACGCCACCAAAAGCGGATTCTTTACGCAGTGCGAGGCCGAGGGCTTTCGCCGCATCACTTATTTTCTCGACCGCCCCGACGTCATGGCGCGCTATACCAACACCATCCACGCCGATCGCATCAAGTACCCGGTGCTGCTGTCCAACGGCAACCTTTCCGGCAAGGGCGACGAGGCGGGCAAGCGCCACTGGGTGCGGTTCGATGATCCCTTCCCCAAGCCCTGTTACCTCTTTGCCATGGTGGCAGCCAAGCTCGACATGCTCGAGGACCACTTTGTCACCCGCTCCGGCCGCAAGGCGCGCCTGGCCATTTACGTCGAACCGGGCAAACTCGACCAGTGCGGGTTTGCCATGGCCTGCCTGAAAAACGCGATGAAATGGGACGAGGAGGTGTTCGGCCTGGAGCTTGACCTTGACCAGTACATGATCGCCGCGGTGGGCGATTTCAACTCCGGCGCGATGGAGAACAAGGGCCTGAATATTTTCAACACCAAGTACGTGCTGGCGCGCCCGGACACCGCCACCGACATCGATTACCAGAACATCGACCGCGTCATCGCGCACGAGTACTTCCACAACTGGACCGGTGACCGCGTCACCTGCCGCGACTGGTTCCAGTTGTCGCTAAAGGAAGGCCTCACGGTGTTTCGCGACCAGGAGTACGGCGCCGATACTTATTCGCGGCCGGTGCAGCGCATCCAGGAGGTGCGCAGCCTGCGCGCCATGCAGTTTCCCGAGGACGCCGGCCCGATGGCCCATCCCATCCGCCCGGCCTCGTACATGGAAATCCGCAACTTCTACACCATGACGGTGTACGAAAAGGGCGCCGAGGTGGTGCGCATGCAGCACACCCTGCTCGGCGCAAAACTGTTCCGCAAGGGCATGGACTTGTACTTCGAGCGCCACGACGGCCAGTCGGTGACCACCGACGATTTCGTGCAAGCCATGCAGGACGCCTCCGGCATAGACCTCGCGCAATTCCGCCGCTGGTACGAACAGGCCGGCACACCGGTACTGGACGTCGTCACCGACTACGACGACAAGGCCCAGACCTATACCGTCAAGGTCAAGCAGTCCTGCCCGGCCACGCCGGGACAAGGCGAGAAGCTGCCCTTTCACATTCCCTTTGCCATCGGCCTGGTGGATACCGAGGGCAAGGACATCCCGCTGCAATTGCAGGGCGACGATTCCGCCGGCGCAAGCACGCGCGTGCTCTCACTGGTGCAGCCTGCCGAGAGTTTTGTCTTTACCGGCATCACGGCAAAGCCGGTGCCCTCGATACTGCGCGGCTTTTCGGCGCCGGTCATCGTCAAGTACCCGTACAGCGAAGCCGAACTCGCCCACCTGATGGCGCACGACAGCGACGCCTTCAACCGCTGGGAAGCCGGCCAGCGTCTTGCCACCAACCTGATTCTCGGTGGCGTCGCCGCGGCGAAAAAAAACAAGGTCTTCGACATCCCCCCCGGCTTTCTCTCCGCCTTTGGCCGCGTGCTGGCCGATGCGGCAAAAGACCCGGCCTTTGCCGCCGAAGCCCTCGGACTGCCCTCGGAAGCGACACTCGCCGAGGGCATGGATACCGTCGACCCGGACGCGCTGCACGCGGTGCGCAACAGCCTGCGCCGCGCCATCGCCACAACGCTCAAAAAGGAACTCCTCGCCTGGCAGAAAGCCATGGCCAACAGCGGCGCTTATTCGCCCGACGCCGCCTCGGCCGGCAAGCGCGCGCTGCGCAACCTGTGCCTTTCCTACCTGATGGAACTCGATGACCCGGCGATTCGCGTCACCTGCTTCGCGCAATTCAAAGCCGCCGACAACATGACCGACGCGATGGCCGCGCTCACCACACTCGCCAACACCGACTGCCCGGAACGGCAAATGGCGCTCGATGCCTTTTACGCCAAGTGGAAGGACGAACCGCTGGTGGTGGACAAATGGCTGGCGGTGCAGTCCACCTCGCGCCTGCCCGGCACCCTCGCCAATGTGACGGCGCTGCTGGCGCACCCGGCCTTCGACCTGAAGAACCCGAACAAGATTTACGCGCTGATCCGCGCCTTTGGCGGCAACCACGTGCACTTTCATGCCGCCGACGGCGGCGGTTACGCCTTTATCGCCGACCGCGTCATCGAAATCAACGCCCTCAACCCGCAGGTCGCATCACGCGTGGCGCGCTGCTTTGATCGCTGGAAAAAATTCGACAACGGCCGCCAGGCGCATGCCAAGGCGGCGCTGGAGCGTATCCGCGACAGCGCAGGCCTGTCGCGCGATGTGGCGGAGATCGTCACCAAGGCGCTGGCCTGACGGCGTCATAAACTGACAACACGCCCGCAGGGCTTGTTGTCAGACGATGCCCTAGCATTTCACCGTCATCCCGGGGCGCCGCAGGCGAACCCGGAATCCATGGGGTCAGGCGCGCCGCAATGCGAGGAACCCCATGGATTCCCGCTTGCGCGGGAATGACGGTGGGGGGCGGGCTGCTCGCCCGCGTTTGTTATGAAGCAAAGGGGGCACGCCCCCTTTGAATCCCCCAAAGGCAGGCTACTCGCCCGCTTTGATGTTGTTCTCCTTCACCACCTTGCTCCAGCGCGCCACTTCGCCGCTGACAAACGCGCCGAATTCCGCCGGCGTGGAGGCGACAAGGTCCATGCCCTGGGCCGACAAGCGCGTGCGCGCCTCGGGGTTGTTGAGCACTTTCAGCACTTCGGCATGCATGCGATCGAGAATCGGCTTGGGCGTGCCGGCCGGTGCCAGCAAGCCCCACCAGGCGTAGGCGGCAAACCCGGGGAAACCCTGCTCGGCCATCGTCGCCACATTGGGCATGCTGGCGAGGCGCTTGGCCGAGGTCACGGCCAGCGGGCGCAGCGCGCCTGACTTCACATCCGGCGCGGTGACGAAATTGCTGGCGATGGATGTGGGCACATGGCCGGCAATGGAATCCTGCTTCAGCGGCCCGCCACCCTTGTAGGGCACATGGGTCATCTTGAATCCGCCCTGGATTTGCAACTGCGTCATCGCCAGGTGGGCAAGGCTGCCGGTGCCGATGGTGCCGTAGCCGATGCTGTCCGGTTTGGCCTTGGACGCCTTGATGACATCGGCAAAGTTCTGGTAGGGCTGCGACGGGTGCGCGGTAAAGACCATGGCCGAGGTGCCGATCAGCATGATGGGCGCGAAATCCTTGAGCGTGTCGAATCCCAGGTTCGGGATCAGGCTCGGATTGACGGCATGCGTGTCGAACACCAGCACAAAGGTATAGCCGTCGGGCGCCGCCTTGGCGGCGAGCGCGGTGCCGATGGATCCGGCCGCACCACCCTTGTTGTCGACAATGACCTGCTGTCCCAGCGCCGGCGCGAGGTAATTGGCCAGCACGCGCGATACCTGGTCGACCGAGCCGCCGGGCGGGAAGGGCGCGATGATGCGCACCGGCTTGGCCGGCCATTCCTGCGCCGACGCGGCCCCACAAAAAGCGAGCACGGCCAGCGTGCGCAGCAACAACTTGAACATGATTTTTTCCCTTGATGCGGCAGTCTCACCGCGTGGCGACACGATAACATTTTTGTACCACGGTAATTGGCGACGGGCGGACAATGGCTGGAAAGCCTTGCCTGGCGCGGCTTTCCAGCCGATTGCCGGCCCCGCACTGGTAGAATTGCGGCATGGACACCGTACTCTTTGACTTGGGCAAGGTCTTGCTTGACTGGGACCCGCGCTATTTTTACCGCACCCGCTTTGGCGGCGACGAGGCGGCGATGGAGCGCTTTTTATCCGAGGCCGCGCCGCCGGCCTGGGTGCTGGAAACCGACGCCGGCAAGACCATGGCGCAGGCCATCGCCGAACGCCAGCGCGTGTACCCGCAACACGCCGACATGCTGGCGCTGTGGCCGGAAGGCTGGACCAGCATGCTGCGCGGCGAAATCCCCGGCACTGCGGCGATCATGGCCGAACTCAAGTCGCGCGGCCGGCGGCTCTTCGCCCTGACCAACTTCTCCACCGAAACCTGGCCGCTGGCAAAGGCGCGCTGTCCCTCGCTCGCTCTGTTTGAGGACGCCATCGTCTCGGGTGAGCACGGCCTGGTCAAACCCGACCCGCGCATTTACGCATTGGCGATCACGCGCTGCCGGCTCGATCCGGCGCGCACGGTGTTTGTCGACGATCTTGTCATTAACGTCGAGGCCGCGCGCGCCAGCGGCTTGCGCGCGCTGCATTTCACCGGCCCGGAAAAACTGCGCGCCGAGCTTGCCGCATTAAGCCTTCTTTAGCGCGGCCACCGCGATGATTTTTTCCTGAACGCGCTGGTCGAACTTGGCGACATTCACCACCACGCGCTGGTGAACCCCGTCGCCGATGAGGTCGCGCTCGTCACGCGCCTCGAGGCGAAAGTGCACGGTGCGCCCCTCGACCGCGGTGACTTCGGCGACGGCCGTCACGCGCATGCCCACCGGCGTGGCGGCGATATGGCGCACATTGAGCACGGTACCAAGGCTCTGGTATCCCTCCGGCAGCAGTGCCTCAACCGCGGCGAGCGCCGCCGCTTCGAACAGGTTGATCATCACCGGCGTGGCGAGCACGTGGATCTGCCCGCTGCCGACGCGTGGTGCGGTGTGCTCGTCACCCACGACCAGCGTGGCCTCGCCCTTCAGTCCGGCATGCAAACCCGCCAGTGCGGTCATGTTCGACTCCCTTGATAATTTTCCGGATGGTGCGACAGCTGTCAGTGTCGCACGACTACCCACCATGCCGGCATGCCATGTCAGCCATTGTAGCGACGCGCATTGACCCATGCGGGGCGAGATTCAGGATCCGCCGGTCAAGGCGCCGCCTGTCAGTCCGGGCGGCGAGGCGCAGTTCTAGCACGCCACAGCAAAAAAGGCTCTCCCTCCGGTGCTAGACTGCGCCCTTGGCACCGTGGACATTCAAACTCGGAGGAGGTTTAAATGCGCATCCAATCCCGCGACAATCCCGATAATCTCGTCGCCGCCGAATCGGCGATGTTTCCCTCGCCGATTCCGACCCAATCGGTGTCCAGCGACGAATTCATCCCTCCGCCACAGACCCCGCGCCAGAAACTGTTCGAAGCACGCGTCAAGGAAATGGGCACGCGCATGGCCAAGAAACTTGGCATGAGCCGGCGGCGGTTTTTCCAGTCGGCGTCAGGCATGGCTGCGGCCTTCCTCGCCATGAACGACACCTACGGCCCGCTGTTTGGCGTGGGTCGCGCGGAGGCGGCCGACCCGGCGGCGGCGAACGAGCGGGCGAAAACCCTCTCGGGCCAGTTCATCATGGACATGCATACCCACTTCCTTCGCCCCGGCACCAAGATCATGAGCTTTGTCGCGCAGCGCTCGGCGGTCGGCAAGGCGGGCTGGAATGCCGCGCTCGGTGAAAAGGAACAGACCATCGAGGACCTGATGTTCCAGAATTACATCAAGGAGATCTACCTCGACTCGGACACCAAGGTCGCCTGCATCAGTGGCGCGCCCTCCGAGGTTCCCGAGGATTGGTTCCTTACCAACAAGATGAAATACGACGCGCGCGCCAACGTCAACGCCATCGCCGGTTCGCGCCGCATGATGTCCCACGCCATATTTACGCCCGGTTATGACGGCTGGCTGGATGCAATAGACCGCGACATCGCCACGCTCAAGCCCGACTCCATGAAGGGCTACACCATCGGCGACAACACCAACAAGCACCTCTCAAAACACCCCTGGCTGCTTGACGATGAGAAGCTCGCGTATCCGGCATACGAGAAATTTCTCAAGGCCGGCCTGAAAAACGTCTGCATCCACAAGGGCCTCTTTAACCCGACGTTGGCGGCGCAGTTCCCCCACCTGTTGCGCCACGCCATGGTGGGCGATGTGGCCAAGGCGGCCAAGGACTGGCCGCAACTCAATTTCATCATCTACCACGGCGCCTACCGCCTCGGTCCGGTTGTCGATGCGTGGGAGGGCTTGCAGAAAACCGGCCGCGTCGAATGGGTTTCGGATCTTGCCGACATCCCCGCCAAATACGGCGTCAATAACGTCTACGCCGACGTCGGCCAGTTGTTTGCGCAAACGACCATCGCCGAACCGCGCCTGACGGCGGCAATGATGGGCATCCTGATCAAGGGCCTGGGAGCGGACCACGTTTGCTGGGGCACCGATGCGATCTGGACAGGCGCGCCACAATGGCAGATTGAAGCGCTGCGCCGGCTGGAGATTCCGGAGGACATGCAGAAGAAATACGGCTTCAAGCCGCTCGGGCCCGCCGACGGCCCGGTAAAAAACGCAATCTTCGGCGGTAACAACGCACGCCTTTATAACTACAAACCGCAGATGCGCGCCGAGCTGGAAAACGACAAACTCGCACAGTACAAGGAGCTTTACGCGAAACACGGGGCGGGGCGCACCAACCTCGCCTACGGGTTCGTCAACAAATCGGCATGAACTGCGACCGCGGCACACGCGGTCTTTGATGCAACGCGGCGGAATTTCCCGCCGCGTTTTCTATCGGGACACGATATGGAAAATTCTCAAACCACCGGCAGCTCGCGCCGCGAATTCCTCACCCTGGCCAGCGCGGCCACTGCATCACTGGCAACAGCCGCCCTGCCGGCGCAGGCACAAACGACGCGCTCCGGCGAAGTGGTCGGTCGCGAGCATTGGGCGGTCAAGCGCGCCGGCCACGACGACGTGCGCCTGTTCATGTGGCGCAAGGTGCTGCGCAATCCCGACGCGGCACCCAAACGCGGCACTATTCTTTTTGTGCACGGCTCGTCGGTATCCTCAACGCCGGTGTTCGACCTGCAAATTCCCGGCCGCCCCGAGTCCTCGACCATGGACTGGTTCGCGCGCCTCGGTTACGACACCTGGTGTTTTGACTGCGAGGGTTACGGCCGTTCGGACAAGACGCGGCCGGTCAACGCCGACATCGCCTGCGGCGCCGACGACCTCGCGGTGGTGAGCGACCACATCATGCGGCAAAACGGCGGCGGGAAACTGCTGACCTACGGTTCATCCTCGGGCGCGCTGCGCGCGGCGCTGTTCGCGCAACGCCATCCGGAACGCGTGCAACGCCTCGCCCTGGACGCCATGGTCTGGACCGGCGAAGGCAGCCCGACCCTGGCCGAGCGCAAGAAGCGCCTCGATGCCTACCGCGCCAACAACCGCCGCCCCATCGACCGCAACATGATCCGCAGCATTTTCACACGCGACCACCCGGGCACCAGCGACCTCACCATCGTCGAGGCCTTCGCCGACGCCGTGCTCGCACTGGATACCTCTGTTCCCACCGGCACCTACATCGACATGTCGGCCAACCTGCCGGTCTGCGACCCGGAAAAAATCAACGTGCCGACGCTGATCATGCGCGGCCAGTACGACGGCATCGCCAGTTTCAAGGACCTCGCCAATTTCTTCGAGAAGCTGCCCAACCCGGACAAGCAGTTCACCGTAATGCCGGGCATCGCCCACACCAGCACGCGCTCGAAGAATTTCGCCCTGGTCTACGACCTCCTGGAAGGCTGGTTCGGACGGCCGGCCCCGGTCTATACCGGCAGCTGAGCATCACGCTGGATACGGGCGCGCCCGCGCCCGCCGAAGATAGAGGTTGTTGGCAATCAGCGCCGAAATGACCATCAGCGCGCCGATGAGCTCGGCGGCGGTAAAGCGCTGTCCCTGCAGGTAGCGTATTGCAAAAGTCATCACCGGGATCATGTTCAGGAGCAGCATGGCGTTGAGTGCGCCGATGCGCTGCGTGCCGGCATTCCACCAGATCATGCCGAGGAACACGCCGGCGAAACTCAGAAATGCCAGGTGCCAGCCGACTGAGGCAATCTCGGCCGCGCCGGGCACCTGCGCCCGGCCCAGGAAGACGGCGATGGCGGTAATGGCGAGGATGCCCAGCGTTCCCGGGATCAGCGTGAGAGTGGTCAGGCGCAAGGCCGACCAGCCGCGAAAACGCTCGCTCGCCATGGTGTAGACCACCCAGCAGACCGCGCCCGAGAAGACCAGCAGGTTGCCGGCCATCGCCCCCTTGTCGAGCAAATGGTTGGCATCGCCGCGCGTCACGGCAAGTGCCACCCCGGCAAAGGCGACCACCACGCAGCCGAGGGTGAAATTGGCCGGGCGGCGCCCGCGCACCAACCAGTCGGCAAGCGCGGTCATTGACGGCTGCAACGCGATGATCACCGTCGCATGCTCGGGTGCCGAAAGCGCAAGCCCCAGGAACACCAGCACCGGCGAACCGCACATGCCGACAAATCCGATCAGTGTCGCCGGCCAGAACTGGCCGTAATAATGAAATGCGGTGCGCCCTTCGCGCATGACGTAAAGCGGGATCATCAGCACGATCGCAAGGAGGTAACGAATGGAGGTAACGTGCAGGGCGTCGATGACCTCGAAGGCGCTTTTTGCCACCGGGAACTGCGTGCCCCACAACACCACGGCCCCCAGGGCGAGCAGGAATCCACCCGCCAGCCCGCTGCCGGCGGCACCGTGAGTAGCCCTCATCTTTGCAGGGGCAATGCTGCCCGAATTGTTACCGAATGCAACAAAACGGGGCGGTGCGAATCGCGGGACAAGTAGGCGGCATGCATGTTGAAAACCGTTTTACCACGACCTGGCGCGCGGCGTTCAGGAGGCCTTGAAATCGGCGCGCCAACCCCCATTTACATGACGTTTCGCAATAGGCGGACAAAGCGGCGTGCACGAACGCCTCTTCAATGTAGAATCGCGCAACTTGAAGGCAACATCGTCGTCAAAGAGTGGTCTTCACACAAAGGAATCAAGCCATGAAACGCATCGTACTGTTTCTCGTCACCAACCTGGCGGTCATGCTGGTGCTGTCTGTCACATTGCGCCTGCTCGGCGTCGATCGCTTCATGAACGAGCAAGGCCTCAACCTGGGCATGCTGCTCGCGTTCTCCGCCGTGGTCGGCTTCGGCGGTGCGATCATTTCGCTGCTGATGTCCAAGATGATGGCCAAGTGGTCGACCGGTGCGACCATCATCAACGGCACGGAAAACACCGACGCCGCCTGGTTGATCGCCACGGTGCACAAACTCGCGGAGCGCGCCGGCATCAGCATGCCCGAAGTGGCCGTGTACGAGGGCGAGCCCAACGCCTTCGCCACCGGCGCGTTCAAGAACTCGGCGCTGGTCGCCGTCTCGACCGGCCTGCTGCAGTCGATGACGCGCGAGGAAGTCGAGGCGGTGCTGGCGCACGAAGTGGCGCACGTTGCCAACGGCGACATGGTCACGCTCACGCTGATCCAGGGCGTGGTCAACACCTTTGTCGTGTTCCTTGCTCGCGTAGTCGGTTACTTCGTCGATCGCGTGATCCTGAAGAACGACCGTGGCGGCGGCATCGGCTATTTCGTCACTGTCATCGCCTGCGAAATCGTCTTTGGCATCGCCGCGTCCATCATCGTCGCCTGGTTCTCGCGCCAGCGCGAGTTCCGCGCCGACGCCGGCTCGGCCCAGTATGTGGGCAATGCAACACCGATGATCAAAGCCTTGACACGCCTTGGCGGCCTCACCCCGGGCGAACTGCCCAAGTCCATGGCGATGTCGGGCATCAACGACAAGCCGGGCTTCATGTCGCTGTTTTCCAGCCACCCGCCGATAGAGCAGCGCATCGCCGCGCTGCAGGCGCGCGGCTGATCAGCCGGGGGCGCAGGCGCCCGCGACATTGCAACGCCAGAAGGGGCGGGACGCAAGTTCCGCCCCTTCGTTCATAATACGGCCACAAGCTTTGGGGGAGGCATGGTGGTTCAACCTGTCGGTCAATTTGACTACGTCATCGTCGGCGCGGGCTGCCGTTCTGGTTCGAACCCTCGCAATCAACTTGGGCGGGTGATTCGTGCATAACAACATCGGTCCGTTTGATTACGTCATCGTCGGCGCGGGTTCGGCCGGTTGCGTTTTAGCCAACCGCCTGTCGGCCGACCCGGACATATCGGTGCTGCTGCTCGAAGCCGGCGGCCAGGACGACTGGTTCTGGATAGACATCCCGGTGGGCTACCTCTACACCATCGCCAACCCGCGCACCGACTGGTGCTACAAGACGACGCCCGATGAGGGACTCAACGGCCGCTCCATCCACTATGCGCGCGGCCGCGTGCTGGGCGGCTGCTCGTCGATCAACGCCATGGTCTACATGCGCGGCCAGCGCGAGGACTACGACCACTGGGCCGCACTTGGCAACAAGGGCTGGTCCTGGGACGAGGTGCTGCCCTACTTCACCAAGGTCGAGGACTATGAGCATGGCGCCATGCCCGGGCACGGCGCGGGCGGCGAACTGCGCGTGGAGGAGCGCCGCGTGTCTTGGGAAATCCTCGACGCCTGGCGCGAGGCGGCGGCCGAGTGCGGCATCCCCGGCATTCCGGAATTCAACCAGGGCGACAACAACGGCTGCGCCTATTTCCAGATGAACCAGCGCCGCGGCGTGCGCTGGAGCGCAACCAAGGCCTTTCTGCGCCCGGCCCTGTCACGCAAGAACCTCACGGTGATGACGCAGGCGACGGTGACGCGGGTTCGCACCGAAAAACGCACCGCGCATCAAACCGGACGGCGCGACGGGGCGGTGCGCGCCAGCGGCATCGAGTTCAACCATCCGCAGCACGGCGCATGCTTTGCCGAGGCCAAATGCGAAACCGTGCTTGCCGCCGGTTCCATCGGCTCGCCGCAATTGCTGCAGCTCTCGGGCATAGGGCCCGCCGCGCTGCTGGCGCAGTTTGGCATCGCGCCGCAACTCGACCTTCCCGGCGTCGGCGAAAACCTGCACGACCATTTGCAAATCCGCCTGCAATACAAGGTGCACAACACCACCACGCTCAACGAGCGCGCCAACAGCCTCATCGGCAAGGCGGCGATGGGCCTGGAGTACCTGTTGTTCAAGACCGGGCCGCTGACCATGCCGCCCTCGCAACTGGGCGCCTTTGCCAAAAGCGACCCGGCGCAGCCCACGCCCAATATCGAGTGGCATGTGCAGCCGCTGTCGCTGGATAAATTCGGCGACCCGCTGCACCCCTTCCCCGCCATCACCCCCAGCGTGGCCAACCTGCGTCCGAGTTCGCGCGGCTGGGTGCGCATCGTCTCGCCCGACCCCGCGGTCTACCCGCAAATCAAGCTCAATTACCTGTCGACGCCCGAGGACCGCAAGGTGGCCGCCGATTCGGTGCGCTTTACGCGGCGCATCATGCAGGCGAAGGCGCTGGCGAAATTCTCCCCCGAGGAATTCCAGCCCGGCCCGCAGGTTCAATCCGAGGAGGACCTGCTCAAGGCCTGCGGTGATCTTGGCACGACGATTTTTCACCCGGTGAGCACCTGCAAAATGGGCAACGATGCCATGGCGGTCGTCGATGAGCGCCTGCGCGTGCGCGGCGTCGCCGGCCTGCGCGTGGTTGACGCCTCCATCATGCCGCGCATCACCTCGGGCAATACCAACGCGCCGGTCTACATGATCGCCGAACGCGGCAGCGAAATGATTCTCGCCGATCGCGCCAAGACCTGAACACCATCCAAAACAATATCAAAGGGGGAATCACCATGCGCCGCAAACTGTTACCAGCACTCGCGCTCTGTCTTGCATCGACCCTCGCTCCCATCCAGGCCCAGGCGCAAGCCTGGCCGACAAAACCGGCGCGCATCATGGTCGGCGCGTCCGCGGGCGGCGGCACCGACATCATCGCGCGGATGCTGGCGGAAAAATACCAGGGTGTGTTCGGCCAAGCCTTTATTGTCGAGAACCGCCCCGGCGCGGCCAACACCATCGCCGCCGACCTCACCGCCAAGGCGGCAACCGACGGCTATACGCTGCTGCTCGCGACCAACACCGCCCAGGCCATCGCCCCGCACCTGATGAAACTCAGCTTTGATCCGATCAAGGACCTCATCCCGGTGGCGCTGATCGTGGTGGTGCCCAACGTGGTGGTGGCGGGCCCGCAGGTGCCGGCGGCCAATATCAAGGAACTGGTCGCACTGATGAAGGCCAAACCGGGAAGCTTTTCCTGCGGTTCCTCCGGCACCGGCAGCACGCAACACCTCGCCTGCGAGGCCTTCGCCATCGCCACCGGCACCAAGATCGTCCATGTTCCCTACAAGGGCTCGTCGCAGGCGCTCACCGACCTGGTCGGCGGGCAGATCCAGCTTTCCTTCGACACCACCTCATCATCCATGAGCTTCATCAAGAGCGGCAAGGTCAAGGCGCTGGCGGTGATGACACCCAAGCGCGCCGGCGAAATTCCCGACGTGCCCACCCTCGCCGAGGCCGGCGTGCCTGGTGTGGAAATGACCACCTGGTATGGCCTGTTTGTCACCGCCGGCACACCGAAAGAGGTGGTGGCGCGCCTGTACGCCGAAACGGCCAAAATCATCCAGCTGCCTGACGTGCAAAAGCGACTGCTGGGCCTGGGCGGCGAGCCGGGTAGCCTGACGTCCGAGCAGTTCGGTGCCATGAACCGGGCCGACTTCGAACGCTTCGGCAAACTCATCAAGGATGCGAATATAAAGATCGAATAGTTAACAATCAGGAATTTGTCATTCCCGCGAAAACGAGTCTCGCGGAGCGAGGCGAAGTTTTGAGGAACGGCCAAGCGAGAATCCATGGGTTTGCCGTGATCAAACCCCTTGGATTCCGGGTTCCGCTTCGCGACCCCGGAATGACGAATGAGAGATAGATTCAATGCGCTATTCGCGTTCAAAGCATCCAAACAGGAATCTCATCCATGACCAAACCCACCATCGCCCTGTTTGCCGGCGACCCGGCCGGCGTCGGCCCCGAACTCGTTGCCAAACTGCTCGCCGACGGCAGCGCGGCGAAACAGGCCAACATCCTGCTCATCACCAGCCGCAGCGTGCTGCAGGAGGCGGTGCAACTGACCGGCGCACCGTTTGCCTTCGTGAGCGGCGTCAGCGGCGACGCCGCTTCGGCTGGCGTAAACGGACGGCGCGACCTTGACATGCCCATGCTGCTCAACTGGCCCGGGCTTGCGGCCGAAGGCTTCGAACGCGGCAAGGTCACGCCGAAAAACGGCAAGTTCATGCTCGACGGCCTGTCGCTGGGCGTGGCGCTGTGCCAGGCCGGTGCGGCCGACGCGCTGTGTTTTGCCCCGCTCAACAAGGGCGCGCTGCGCGCCGGCGGCATGAACCACCCGGACGAAATGCACTGGTTCGCCGATGTGCTCAAGTTCAAAGGCACCTGTGTCGAGCTCAACGTGCTCGAGGGCCTGTGGACTTCGCGCGTCACTTCGCACGTGCCGTTGAAAGACGTGAGTGCCATGCTGACACGCGACAAGGTGGCCGAGGCGGTGCAACTCATCACGCAAAGCCTCAAGGCATCCGGCCTGGCGCAACCGCGCGTGGCGGTGTGCGGCTTCAATCCGCACAACGGCGACAACGGCTCCTACGGCCGTGAGGAAATCGACATCATCGAGCCGGGCGTCGAACTCGCCCGCAAGCAGGGCTACCCGGCCGACGGTCCTTTCCCCGCCGACACGGTGTTCGTGCGCGCAACCAAAAAGGACGGCGGCTACGACGGCGTGGTGACCATGTACCACGACCAGGGCCAGATCGCGATGAAACTGATGGGCTTTGAGCGCGGCGTCACCGTGCAAGGCGGCCTGCCCATACCCATCACCACGCCGGCGCACGGCACCGCTTATGACATTGCCGGCAAGGGCATTGCCAATGTTGGAGCGATGCAAAATGCTTTTGCGCTGGCATGCAAGATGGGGATGACGCATCGCGGTGCCCGCGTTACGGCCTGAGTTTTAGCCGGTAACCGGCTGGAGAGTCGCTCCAGTAGCGGGTTTCCAGCATATTTGCCAAACGGCGTCATTGCGAGAAGGCGAAGCCGACGAAGCAATCTCGTTGCTTCTTGCGAAGACCCCGTCATTCCCGCGGAAGCGGGAATCCATTTTGAAGTTTCATTGCTACGCGAGTAGCTTCGTTCTCTTGAGTTGGGCGGTTTCACTCCCCTGCGGGGAGCGAGTCACTTTCTTTTGCTTGTGCAAAATAAAGTAACCAAAGAAAACACACCCCCGGCGCCGCCCCTTCGGGCTGCCCTGTGGTGCTCGTCAAAGCGGGCCGGCCCTGAAACTCGGCCCGCAAAAAGCGCGGGCCTCAGACATCAGGGCCGGACACCTCCCGCTTCGCCTGCGCTCCTCGGCGGCGCCGCAGGGGCCCCGAAGTCAAAGGCAGAGTCAAAAGCAACCCATCGCATGGTGTCGTTTGGTGTGGCTTTTGACCTACCCTCCCGTAGGGGACGCCGAGAAGCGCAGCGACAATGGGAGGTGTCCGGGACCTATGTTTGAGGTCCACGTCCTTTGTGGGCCGAGTTTAGGTCCCGGCCCATTGGCGCGAGCATCGCAGGGCAGTCGCGCAGCGACCGTCACCTCCGGGTCGCCTTCTTTTGGTTACTTTTCTTGGCGAAGCAAGAAAAGTGACTCGCTCCCCGCAGGGGAGT
>CAMAWC010000065.1 GCA_945861875.1 Bordetella parapertussis | reverse complement strand
TCGAGCGGCTAGTGCACATAGCCGGTGCCCTGTTCGATGGCGAAGGTAATGGTCTGGTCGCCGGTAATGCTGACGGTCACCGCGGCGGCCGTACTGCCCAGGGCGTCGTAGGTGATCGGGCTGGATGAGGCGCCGAGGGAAACGCCGCTTGGCGCACTAAAGGAATAGCTGCTGCCACCGGCCGGGTTGGCCACCGCAACGGTGCAGGCCACGCCTGAACCGGCCGCCGCCGCCCGGGTCACGGTCAGGGTCCCGGAGGAAATCACCACGCAGACATTGCGCCGCTGCGCGATGGCCACTTTTTGCGCATACTGGATGGCGGCGCGAACCTGGTCGGCAAAGCCGCGGGTGTTGAAGGTGATTTTTTCCACCATGCGCGGCACGGCGACCACGGCGATGATCCCTGTCAGCACCATGATCATCACCAGTTCGATGAGGGTAAAGCCGGATATGGATGGACGACCCGGCCTACCAATGCGCCACTTGTGTACAGAGTTCACGCCGCTTCTCTGCGAATCACGAATACCCCGCAAGGCGTTGCCCCTGTCTCGGCGCTTAAATGCGGCCGGCAAAAACCAATGGGTCAGGTCCCGAACGCGTAAAACGTCGCCGTCTGGGAACTGATCACCACGGTACAGGCGGTGGCGCTTCCGCTTCCCGCCGCAAGGGATACGACCCCGGTTGCGGGCGGATCGACCAGGGCGGCCACATCGGTGCAATTGGTAACGGCGCTGCCGTTGGTTGCGTTGGCCTGTCGTGCCGCCAGATTGACGGCAGAGGCCGAGGACAGCGCACCGGCCACCCCCTGTGCCACGGCGAGTTTGGCGTCGGAAGATAAATCGACAAACCTGGGCAGGGCGACCGCCGCCAGTATGCCAAGAACGACGATCACCATCACCAGTTCAATGAGGGTAAATCCGTTCTCGCGTTTCATCTTGACCGTGTCCTTCGTCCGTTGCCAGGGACTTGCCGCCGCGCACGAGAACGCGGCAGAAATTCAGGTCCCGTAAGCGTAAAACGTCGCCGTTTGGGCGCTGACCACAATCGTACACGCGGTGGCGCTGCCACTGCCTGCGGCGAGCGAAACCACCCCGGTCGCGGCCGGCTGCACCAAGGCAGCGACATCGGTGCAATTGGTGACCGCACTGCCCTTGGTTGCATTAGCCTGGCGTGCCGCGAAGTTCGCAGCCGAAGCCGACGACAGCGCACCGGCCACACCTTGCGCAGCGGCGAGTTTCGCGTCGGAGGACAAATCAATGAACTTTGGCAGCGCCACGGCCGACAAGATACCCAGGATGACTATGACCATGACCAGTTCAATGAGAGTAAAGCCACGTTCTTTTTTCATGTTCATCTCGCCTTTGAGTTTTTACCGAAACCGCACCCACACACCACAGGCCACCTTCATATTCTGGCACCAATTCGCACACTTTGGAAACCGTTAATTTGATGCTCAATCGGTATTTTATCGTTTTTAATCAATTAAATCAAGGCGACACTTAACTTAGTGCGGGATATTGCCGCGGAAACACGTCCGCAATCAATCCGGCGGGACGCGATCGCCACCGGTTTTTTGTCGCAACGCCCGCCCCAAAACCTGGACCACCGGCGCCCAATTACCCCGTTCGCGCTGCCGGAATATCCGCGCCTGCGGGTACCAGGGCGATGCTTCACCTGCGTCGAGCCAGCGCCAGCAACCGCCGAGCCGTGACAAGACCCACACCGGCTTACCCAAGGCACCGGCAAGGTGGACAACCGAGGTATCGACACTGATTACCAGGTCGAGCTCGCCTATCAATGCCGCCGTATCGGCAAAATCGGTCAATTCGGATTCAAAATCGAGAATTTCCCCGCGACGGGGAAAAGCCCTCAATTCCTCAATCGCGCCGCCTTTTTGCAGGCTGACAAATTGCACGCCCGGAACATCGAACAAGGGGACGAGGCTCTCGAGCGCAATGTTGCGGTCGCGGTTGAGGTTGTTGACGAAATCGACAAAGCCCTTGTGCTCGCCCCCGCCCCAGACCAGACCGACGCGCAGGCGGCCGTCGCGCGGCAAGCGCGCCGCCCACTGCGCCGCGAGCAGGGGTTCCGCCCGCAGGTATGGAATGTCGCCCGGAATGGAGCCGAGCGCGGTGCCAAACTGCCCCGGCAGGCTGAGCAAGGGGGAGTGAAAATCATACGGCGGCCACTCCGCGCCCGAACCGATCAGTTCAATATCGCCGGGCAGCGATCGGAACAGTCGCAGCAATGCGTCGCTGCATTCGAGCACGACGTGTGCGCCGCGCCGCGCCAGCAACACGGCATAACGGACGAAATGAATTTCATCACCCATGCCCTGCTCGCGCCACACCACCACCGTCTTGCCGGCAACGTCCTCGCCCCTCCAGTAGCCGTCGCGCACCGCGTAGCCCGCCTCGATGAAATGCTGCGATGAGACCGCGGCAAAGCGGCGCTCATAGTGATCCCAACCCTCGGCAAATTGCCCCGTCGTCAACAAGGCCATGCCAAGGCTGGAGGCCGCCCCGTGATTGGCCGGATCGACCGCCAGGGCAAGGCGAAAATGCGCAATGGCCTCGTCGTACTTTTCCTGCCGTATCGCCAGGGAACCCAGATTGACGTGCGCCGCGGGGTCATCGGGTTTCAATTCCCGCGCGGCCTGCAGGAGTGCTTCGGCTTCTACCGTCTGGTTGGTCGCCATCGCCAGCGCACCCGCATCGATCAGCCCGGCATGCGCCGTATCGGGCGAGCGCGACAAAGGCTCGAAAATTTCCCGCGCACCGGCGACATCGCCGCGTTTTAACTTGGCGACGCCAAGACCCAGCCTGGCCTGCACATGCCCCGGATCCAGGTCAAGCGCGCGCAGCAGGAACTTCTCGGCACCCGCCGGATCCATCAAGGCAAACGCGGCGAGCGAGGCGCCGACATAAGACTCGATCAGGGACGGCTCGAGCGCGACGGCCCTTTCGAAACAAGCGAGGGCCTGGATCTGGTCTCCCAGCCCCGCAAACGCCGTTGCCACCGCGTGAAACGCCTTGCCGCTGTCCGGGCGCAACTGCAACACGCGGCCAAACGCGACCAGTGCCTCGTCATAGCGCTTTTGCTGCCACAACACCGTCCCCAGTTCGCTGATCGCCTCGGGGTAAGGCTGCGGCCTTTTCGCCGCCACCGCCAATACCGCTTCGGCGCGGTCCCAGCATTTTATTTGCCCATAGGCCCAGCCGATGCGGTATTGCAGCGCCCAATCGGCGTCGGCATCACGCAGCGCCGCGTCAAGCCCGGATCGCGCCCCCCCTGCATCGCCCCGCCTGAGATTAAGCAGTGCCCGGCCAAACACCAGCCACGCCTGCGGGCATCCATCAGCGGGCAGCGAATCGAGCAGGATTTGGGCGTCCCCGTATTCACCCGCTTCAACTTTCTGTTCGAATCGTGCAAACTGCTGCTGGAATCCGGGCAAGCCACCGCCGCTCAGCCCCGCGGGGTCGGGCAGGCGCAATTTCTTCAACATTCGCTTCAACATTGCAGACAATGATAATGAAATTCCTGACCGGCGACGCCACTGAAATTGCGCACCGGCTTGCCGGCGAGTTTGCCGCCGCCTTTCCCTCTTCGCTGGAGGGAAGCCAGAGCAGGAAGGCCGAGGACATCCGCGCACGAACGACCAGGAAGCTGCTCGAGGACGTGGTCAGCATGCAAAAAGACAAGCGCATGGGCATCCTCAAACGCATCGCGTTTGCCCGTGGTTTTCAGCACAGCCTCGCCGAATCGGGATATTCGGACAAACTGATACGCGAGCTCACCGCCGATGTGCTGGCGAAGCTCACCTTCGCGCCCCGGCAATAGCCTCAAACTGGCGATTCTTCCATCCCGATTTCCATACTGATTTTCGTCCCGATCTGGAAAGAACAACCATGGCGTGGGAACAAAGCAAGGCCGCAAAGCGGCGATTCAACGACGGCATGTTCCATTCGCGCTACTTCGCCGGAAGCGGCCTCGACGTAGGCGGCAAACCCGACCCCCTGCAGCAATACGTCGGCGTTTTCCCCCTGCTCAAATCGGTGCGCACCTGGGATCTTGAGGATGGCGACGCGCAAGACCTCGCCGGCGTGCCCGACGCCAGCGTCGATTTTGTCCACAGCAGTCATTGCCTCGAACACATGAACGACGTCTACGTTGCCGTCGAAAACTGGATACGCGTCATCCGCCCCGGCGGCTACCTCATCATCACCGTTCCCGACGAAGACTTGTACGAGCGCGGTGAGTGGCCGAGCAGACGCAACAGCGACCACAAGTGGAGTTTTACCCTGCACAAGCAAAAAAGCTGGGCGCCGCGCTCCATCAACGTCCTCGACATCGCCAGGGATTTTTCCGCGGAACTGGAAACCGAACGCCTGTGGCTGCTGCGCGATTTTTTCCGCGACAACCTGCTTGCTCAACTGCCGGACCAGACGCTGACACCGGTGGCCGAATGCGCGATTGAATTCATTGCGCGCAAACGCGGCTACTGAAGCAGGCTGCGACTCAACAGCCGGTGGTCACCAGGGTGATGACCGGCGCTGCGCCCACCGCAGCCGCAGTATAGGAAATCCGGCAGTTGGCAGCGGTGGTCGCACCGACGATATCAAAGGTCCGCGGCGCCGCCCCGGCTATGGTCAGCCCTTCCGTGACAGACAGTTGCGCCGCCGCATCAATGCCCGCCGCAGTAGCCGCCGGGTACTTGTTGACCATGGCCACGGCGGTGCCGTCCATGTCCACCGTGCCCGCCCTGGCAAGGTCAAGCTCGCAGCGTGCCTTTGCCAGCGAGCCCGCCGACTTGATCGCACCATACATGGCCTGGGCCTTGGCGATGCGCGCATCAACCTGGGCGTTGATAAAACGCGGCAACGCCACCGCCGCGAGAATGCCGACAATGGTTATGACTATGATCAGCTCAATCAGCGTGAATCCGCGCTGACGACGGATCTTCGAGCCTATTGTTTCCTTCATGATTGCACTCCTGATGATTTTTCAAGCATTTGCAGTTCGCGCGGCACAGCCAAGCCTGCTCCCGCTTCTTCGTCCTCGCCGTTCACCAGCGCACGCTTGACGCTAATGCGGCATCCCCGTCCGCACCGCTAGAAAACCAAGTCGCCAGTTTGCCGCAAAAATCGGTAATTCGCTGTGACGGCTCATCCCCTGCCCCCGGCGGCACGCCCCAGGTCCCAGATCGGCAGGAAAATTCCGAGCGCAAGAATGAGCACCAGAATGGCGAGAAAAGCCAGCAGGATGGGTTCGATTTGCTGCCCCAGCGTGCGAATTTCGTATTCCACTTCCTGGCGATAAAGGTCGGCGACTTCCTGCATCATTTCGTCGAGGCTGCCCGACTCCTCACCGACCGCGATCATTTGCATCACCACCGGCGTGAACACCCCGGTGGCCGCCGCGGTGCGCAGAATGCTGTCGCCGCGCTCCACGCCTTCGCGCATGCCCTCGATTTTTGACACGATCAAGGCGTTGTCCACCGTCTGCGCAACAACCGAAAGCGCCTGCGTAATCGGCACGCCGCTTTTTAGCGCCAGCGCCATGCTGCGGGAAAAACGCGCCAGCGTTGCCTTGCGCACAATCTTGCCGGCAAGCGGAATGCGCAGCTTGAAGCGGTCCCAGGCAAAGCGGCCCCTGGTCGTGCTGATCCATTTACGGAACAGGAACACCGCGCCCGCGATGATGATCGCCAGCAGCCAGCCCTGGTTCACCATGAAACTTGAAAAACCGATCAGGATCCGCGTCATCATCGGCAGTTCGGCGCCGAATCCGGCAAACACCTTGGCGAAGGTCGGAATCACGAACAGGTTGACGATGACGATGGCGCCGGCCATTGCCGCTATGACGAAGCTCGGGTAGCGCAGCGCGGCCTTGACCTGGTCGCTCATGAATTTTTCGAATTCGAGATGCTGGTACAGGCTCAAAAAAACCTCTTCCAGCCGGCCGGTCATTTCACCGACACGGATCATGGAGACATAAAAAGCACCGAACACCTTGGGCCGGCGCGCCAGCGACAAGGACAGCTCGCGGCCGCTGTCGAGGGAGGTGCGCACTTCCTGGATAACCTCCTTCATCGTCGGGTTATCCACCGATTCCTGCAGGCCGTTCAGCGCCCGCATGATGGGCACGCCCGCCTTGAGCAGGGTGTACATCTGGCGGCTGAACAGCATCACTTCGAGCGCCTCCACCTTCGGCTTGAAAAACTCAAGCGCGGGGCCCTTGCCCACGGTAGCGCGGACCGCCGTCTCGGCGATTTCCAGCGGCGTCACGCCCTGCCCCGACAGCGCGTCGGCAGCCGCACCAGGCGATGCCGCCTCGAGTACGCCCTGCACCAGGTCGCCCCCGGCGTTACGGCCGCGGTAGCCGTAACTGGGCATCAGTCCTCGCTTTCGTTGCTGATGCGCATTGCTTCATCGATGCTGGTCCGACCTTCCACCACCAGGCGCATCGCGTCATGCCCCAGCGTGTTTCCTGCCATCTGCTCGCGTGCCGCCTTGTAAAAGACATTCAAGTCGGAATGGTTGACCGCTTCAACCAGCGACTTGGTCATTTCGAGAAATTCATAAACGCCGGTACGCCCCAGGTATCCGGTGCCGTTACAGTAAGTGCAGCCGGTGCCGTGCTTGTAGGTATGGGCTTCGGCATCGACGCCCAGTTCAACCCGCAGCCATTCGTGTTCGTTCGGCGTCGGCACATGGTCTTCGCTGCAGTTCTTGCAAATGACGCGGACCAGCCGCTGCGCCACCACCAGCTGCAGCGACAAGGCCACCATGTAACGCGGTACCCCCATGTCTAGAAGGCGGATGGGCGTCGACAAGGCGTCGTTGGTGTGCAGGGTCGAGAGCACCATGTGGCCGGTGATGGCGGCGCGCATGCCGATTTCGGCGGTGGCCTGGTCGCGCATTTCACCGACAAGGATGATATCCGGGTCCTGACGCAGCGCAGAGCGCAACACGCGCTCGAAACTGAGGTCGATCTTGTCGTGCACCTGCACCTGGTTGATTTTCGGCAGGCGGTATTCGACCGGATCTTCGACGGTGATGATTTTCGCCTCGTCGCTGTTCAGGCTCGACAGCGCGGCATACAGGGTCGTGGTCTTGCCGCTTCCCGTGGGCCCGGTCACCAGCACCATGCCGCTGGGACGGGAGATGGCATGGCGCAGGCGTTCGAGCATGCGCGGCGGCATGCCCAGCTTGTCCAGGCCCAGCAGGCCGGTAGACTGGTTGAGCAGGCGCATCACGACCGACTCGCCGTACTGTGTCGGCATGGTCGAGATACGCACATCCACCGGTATCGCCCTGACCCGTACCTGGAAACGCCCGTCCTGCGGCAGGCGCTTTTCCGAAATATCCAGTCCCGCCATCAGTTTCAGGCGCAACGACAGGGCGCCCGCAACCTTGAGGTCCGATTCGTTCTGCAAATGCAGCACGCCGTCGATGCGAAAACGGATGCGCAGTACTTTTTCCTGCGGTTCGATATGGATGTCCGAGGAACGGGTCTTCAGCGCCTCCTCGAACACCGTCTGCAGCAGGCGCACCACCGGCGCATCTTCCGCCCCCGGCGTCAATCCGAGCAACTCGCCGAAATCGACACCGCCCTCACCGAGCTCGGCAGTGAGCTCCTTTGCCAGCCCGGACATTTCCTCGGTCCGGCTGTAAATCTGGTCTACCGCCCGGTGAAAATCACCTTCGGTGATCGCGGAGAGCTCAATGTCGCCACCGAGCACCTGCACAATTTCGTCATAGGCGAACACATCGGTCGGGTCGACCATGCCGACCCGGCACCGCTCATTCTTTATTTCCAGCACGATGGCGCGGAAACGACGCGCCTGGGCCTCGGACAACAGCTGCACGATGGCCGGCTGCAAATCAAAACTGCGCAAGTTGACAAACGAGATGTTCAGCTGCCGCGCGAGCGCGCGTGATAGGCTTTCCTCGGTAACAAAGCCGCACTCAACGAATACGCGCCCGAGGCGTTGCCCGTTCTTTTTTTGCTGTTCCAGTGCGACTTGCAACTGTTCGTCGGTAATCAACTTCTGTCGAACAAGCAATTCGCCCAGTCGTATTTTTTCGGGACCAGACATTGCGTTATAGACTTCAGCAGTTGGTTGATAAAATTACAACACCTTATTGACTTTAAAGCAATAAGTACCATCTCCCCTGCTCCGGCCAAAGCTTTGCCAAGGGCCTGTGCAGATCGCGGCAGGACGGGAAAAACCGAAATGAAAATAAGCGAAAAGACACTCGCCCTGGCGTTCGACGCCTACGGCACGCTGTTTGACGTCCATTCGGTCATCACCAAATGCGAGCGCTTGTGGCCGGGCAAGGGCGAGCAACTGAGCCGCGCCTGGCGTGCCAAGCAACTCGAATACACCTGGCTGCGCAGCCTGATGGGGCGTTATGCCAATTTTTCGCGCATCACCGAAGATGCGCTAGTCCACGCCGGCGCCGGCCTCGGGCTCGCGCTCTCCGCAGCACAAGTCGCGCGCCTGATGGACGCCTACCTGCACCTTGCCCCCTACCCCGATGCGCGCAACAGCCTGCCCGCCCTCGCCAACCGCAAACTGGCCATCCTGTCCAACGGCTCACCGGGCATGCTGGCCCCGCTGGTGCGCAACGCCGGCATGGACGCGACTTTTGCCGCGGTCATCAGCGTCGATCCGCTGAAAACCTATAAACCCGCTCCGGCCGTCTACCAGCTCGCCGTGGATGCGCTCGGCGTGGCCAAGGAAAACATCGGCTTCGTCTCGTCCAATTGCTGGGATGCCTGCGGTGCAAAGGCCTTCGGTTTTCGCGTCTTCTGGATCAACCGCACGGGCGCACCGCTCGACGCGCTCGATGCCGTTCCGGATCATGTCATCCACAGCCTGGACGAGCTGCCCGCCCTGCTGGGCTGACGCTTGTGACGGGGCAAAAGCGATTGCGGTTATCATGCCTGTCCGCACTTTACCCAGCCTGAAACCGTGAAATTCTGCTCCAGTTGCGCCGCACCGGTGGCGTTCAAGATCCCGCCCGGGGACAACCTGCCCCGCCATGTCTGCGACGCCTGCAACACCATCCACTACGAGAACCCGCGCATGGTTCTTGGCACCATTCCCGAATACGGCGACAAAATCCTGCTGTGCAAGCGCGCCATAGAGCCGCGCCGCGGCAAATGGACGCTGCCGGCCGGCTTCATGGAAAACGGCGAATCGACGGCCGCCGCCGCCTTGCGCGAAACCCTTGAGGAAGCCAAGGCCAGGGTGGAACTTGGTGATCTTTTTTCCATGCTTTCGGTTCCGCACGTCAACCAGGTGCATATTTTTTACCGCGCCCGCCTGCTCAACCTGGATTTCGGCCCGGGCGAGGAAAGCCTCGAGGTCGAATTGTTCGACGAGGCCGACATACCCTGGGCGGAACTCGCCTTTCGCACCATTTCGACCACGCTGCGCCATTATTTCGACGACCGGAAAAAAGGCGTCTTCGGCTTGCATGCCGAATCGATTGCACCGCTGCAGACATAGCCGCAGGCAAGATTGACAGCTGCCGGGGCCTTGGCTAGCCTTGGGCGGTCCGGACCCGGGCATCGGCCCCGGGCATTAAGGAGCGGCGGAGTGAAGACCCCATGATGCAGCGGCGTCAGTTCATCCAGGCCTGCGCGGTGTCGGCCGTGGCCACATCCCTCCCGGCTTTGTCGCAGGAGAACGCCAAACCGCGGTTCTATGGCCGCGCGCGCCTGGTTGATGGCAGCGGCAAACCGTTGCTGGCGCGCGCCCTTGCCGCCAATCGCAACTATATTTTTCATTATCCCTTTGCCGGCACGCCTTGTTTCCTGCTTAACCTTGGAAAACCGGTCAAGGCCGCGGCAAGCCTCAAGACCGCCGATGCCAAAAGCTACCAGTGGAACGGCGGCATCGGTCCAGGCAGCAGCATCGTCGCCTATTCGGCCATTTGCGCGCACAAGCTCACCTACCCGACGCGCGACATCAGCTTCATCAGTTACCGGCCCGACGCGTCGGTACAGAATAAATTGGCGCAGGTCATCCATTGCTGTTCGGAGCACAGCCAGTACGACCCGGCCGCGGGCGGCAAGGTGCTCGCCGGTCCGGCACCGCAACCCCTGGCGGCTATCCTGCTCGAGCACGACAGTGCCCGCGACGAGCTTTACGCCGTGGGCACGCTGGGCGGCGAAATGTTCAACGAATTTTTTTCCAAGTTCGAGTTCCGCCTGGCGGTCGAGCACGGCGGCAGGGCGAAAAGCACGGTGGAAGGCAGCTGTGTCGTCAGCGAGCTGACGCAATACTGCCGGCAGCAGATCAAATGCTAGGTTCGGTGAAAAGTGAAAGGTGAAGGAGTGACAACATCAACACCCTCCCCACCCCCACTCCTTCACCTTTCACCTTTCACCTTTCACTCCTTCACGCCTTCACTTTTCACCTTTCACTCCCCATGATCCCCTGGCTTACCGGCGACGCGCCCTTTCCCCCGGCCGAGAGCGCTCTCAAGGACCCCAACGGCCTGCTCGCCGCCGGCGGCGAACTGACCACGGAGCGCCTGCTCGCGGCCTACCGCCGCGGCATTTTCCCCTGGTACTCGGTCGGGCAGCCGGTGCTGTGGTGGAGCCCGGATCCGCGCATGGTGTTATTCCCTCCAGAGCTAAAGGTGTCGCGTTCGCTTGCCCGGGTGGTGCGCAACGGCAATTACGAAATCCGCCTTGACCACGACTTTGCCGCGGTAATGCAGGCCTGCGCCGAACCGCGGCGCGGCCAGGATGGCACCTGGATCAGCGCCCAAATGTGTGCCGCCTACCTGCGCCTGCACCAGCTCGGCTACGCCCATTCGGTCGAGACCTGGATGGACGGCGAACTGGCCGGCGGCCTCTACGGCGTGGCCATAGGCGGCATGTTCTATGGCGAGTCGATGTTCATGCGCCGGCGTGATGCGTCAAAAATCGCCATGGTGCACCTGGTGCACCAGCTTGAGGCACGCAGCATAAAAATGATCGACTGCCAGATGCACACCGGCCACCTCGCTTCCCTTGGCGCGCGCGAAATCCCGCGCACAGAATTCTCACAACGGCTGGCGGAGTTGATAAACTACGCGCTGCCTCCCGGCCACTGGAACACCACACGCCCCGTCGATGTCGCAGCTTAACGACCTACCCCACGCCGTACTGCAGTTTTACGTCACCGCGCCCTATCCGTGCAGCTACCTGAACGGCCGGATGGCGCGCTCGCAGGTCGCCACGCCAAGCCACCTCATCAGCACCGAACTGTACGGCGACCTGGTGCGCCTGGGCTTTCGCCGCAGCGGCATCTTCACCTATCGCCCGTATTGCGACGCCTGCCGCGCCTGCGTCCCGGTGCGCCTGCCTATCGCCGAATTCAAGGCGGCACGCCACCAGAAACGCGCCTGGGCCAAACACGGCCACGTCGAGGCGAGCACCCAGGGCCTGCGCTTTCGCATCGAACACTACAACCTTTACCTGCGCTACCAGGCGCAACGCCATGCCGGCGGCGGCATGGACCAGGACAGCCGCGACCAGTACTCGCACTTCCTGCTGCAAAGCCGCGTCAACACCCGCCTGGTGGAGTTCCGCGAAGACGGCAGGCTGATCATGGTCAGCATCGTCGATTTTCTGGCCGACGGCATCTCCTCCGTGTATACGTTTTTCGACCCCGACATCAACGGCGCGAGCCTGGGCACCTACAACATCCTCTGGCAGATCGAACAGTGCCGCAGCCTCGGGCTGCCCTATCTTTACCTCGGTTACTGGATCGCCGAGAGCCGCAAGATGGCCTACAAGGCGCGCTTCAAGCCGATCGAAGGACTGCTTGACGGCAGTTGGAGCAGGCTCGCCATCGGCGAAGCACAAGCCTGATTCCAAAGCGTCCGTCGGTAACCGCACCCGGGTCGCCCGGGTGCGCGTCTGTTAAACTCCGCCGCCTATGTACAGCCTGCTGCGCCCCCTGCTGTTTTGCCTTGAACCTGAACACGCCCACCACGCCGGCATGCGGGCGCTGGAGTTGGCACACAAGCTGGGCATTTGCCGCCTGATCGCAGGCGGCGCGACTGATACACCGCTGCAATTGATGGGACTGAAATTCCCCAACCGTGTCGGCCTGGCCGCCGGCCTGGACAAAAACGGCGACCATATCGATGCGCTGGCTGCCCTTGGCTTTGGCTTCGTCGAGGTTGGCACGGTCACGCCGCGCCCCCAGCCGGGCAATCCCCGCCCGCGCATGTTCCGCCTGCCCGAAGCCAACGCCATCATCAACCGCCTCGGCTTCAACAACCTTGGCGTCGATTACATGGTGGCCAACCTGCGACGCATCCGCTTTCGCGGCGTCCTTGGCGTCAACATCGGCAAAAACTTCGACACGCCGATAAACGCAGCCGAGGGCGACTACCTGCTATGCCTTGAGCGCGTCTACGCCTACGCCAGCTACGTCACCATCAACATTTCCTCGCCCAACACCAAGAACCTGCGCCAGTTGCAGGCCGGCGTAGCGCTGGAAAAGCTGCTTGGCGCCATTGTGCGCACGCGCGACCGCCTGGCACTCGCGCACGGCCGGCGCATGCCCCTTGCACTGAAGATTGCACCCGACCTCACCGACGAGGAAATCGGCGCCATCGCCGCGCTGCTGGTCAGCCACGGCATTGACGCGGTGATCGCCACCAACACCACGCTGTCGCGCAGGGGGGTGGAAGGCCTCGCCCATGCCGATGAGGCCGGCGGGCTGTCCGGTGCGCCGGTATTCGGGCCGTCCAACCGTGTCATCCGCCTGTTGTCGCGCGAATTGCGCGGCCAGGTTCCCGTCATTGGCGCCGGCGGGATCCTCTCTGGCAACGATGCGCGCGAGAAGCTCGCCGCCGGCGCCAGCCTGGTGCAGGTCTACAGCGGCCTGATTTATCGCGGCCCGCAACTCATCTCCGACATCCGGCGCACCCTCGCGACCGCACGCACGGCGGCCTGAAGCCGTGCGCATCGGCCTGCCGCGTGAAATAAAAGACGGCGAGTGCCGCGTCGGCCTCAACCCGGCGGGCGTGGCGGCCATCATTGCCGCGGGCCATCCGGTCTGCGTCGAGCGCGGCGCCGGCGCCGGAAGCGGCTTTGCCGACGCGGACTATCGCGACGCCGGGGCGGGCATCGGTGACACGGCCGCCGCCTGGGACACGCAACTGGTGGTCAAGGTCAAGGAATTGCAACCGCCGGAGTTCGCCTTGGCGCGACGCGGCCAGATCCTGTTTTGCTACCAGCACCTCGCACCCGAGCCGGCCTTGCTCCAAGCGCTGCTCAGCGCAGGCGCCTCGTGCATCGCCTACGAAACCGTCAGCGACGGCCGTGACGGACTGCCCTTGCTCGCCCCGATGTCGCAAATCGCCGGCCGGCTGGCGCCGCTGATGGGAGCCGAAGCGCTGCAAATCAAGAATGGCGGCAGCGGCGTGTTGCTGCCCGGCGCGCCGGGCGTGCCAGCAGGCGATGTGCTGATCATCGGCGCCGGCCACGCCGGCGGCAACGCCTGCCATGTCGCCCTCGGGCTGGGCTGCAAGGTCACCGTCATGGCCGGCAGCCGCCCGCGGCTGGACGCGCTTGAGCGCGCATACGGCGCGGCCTTGCGCACCGCGCTTGCCACCCCGGAACTGATCGCCAGCTCTGTCGCCGCCGCAGACCTGGTCATAGGCGCGGTGCTCAGGCCGGGCCGGCTCTCGCCCAAACTCATCAGCCGCAACCTGCTGCGGCGCATGCGCCCCGGCTCCGCCCTCGTCGACATCGGCATCGACCAGGGCGGCATCGCCGAAACGTCGCGCCCCAGTTCGCACTCGCAACCCTTCTACATCGAAGAGGGCATCGTCCATTACTGCGTGCCCAACATGCCCGCCGCCTGCGCCCGCAGCGCCACGCTGGCGCTCTCGGCTGCCACCCTGCCCTACGTGCTGTCCATCGCCACCACAGGCCTTGCCGGCGCCATTGCCGCCGACCCGGGGCTGGGCAGCGGCCTGCAATTGCATCAGGGCCGCGTCACTTGCGCCAAGCTTGCGCAAGACACCGGGCGGCCGCTTGGCGCTTACGACGCGCTCGCGGCATGAGCACGCAGCGCCCCCTCGCAGATCGTATCGATGCGCTGCTGCCGCAGACGCAATGCACCAAGTGCGGCTTTAACGGCTGCCGTCCTTATGCCGAAGCCATGGCAACGGGCGCGGCCGACATCAATCGCTGCCCCCCGGGCGGGGCTGCGGGCATCGCCAAACTGGCCGCCCTGCTCGGGCGCGCCATCCTGCCGCTGGATGCTGCACGCGGCGCCGAGGCGCCGCGCCGCGTCGCGCTGATCGACGAGGCAACCTGCATCGGCTGCACCCTGTGCATACAGGCCTGCCCGGTCGATGCCATCGTCGGCGCACCCAAGCTGATGCACACCGTCATTGCCGAACTGTGCACCGGCTGCGACCTGTGCCTGCCACCCTGCCCGGTCGACTGCATCGCCATGCCCCCGGCCCCGCCCGCAATCGCAGCATGGGACGATGAAAAAGCTGCCGCGGCGCGCCGGCGCTACATTTTTCGCAACGCCCGCCTGGCGCGCGAGGAAGAGGAACGCGCATTACTGCTCAAGCAAAAGAGCGCGGCGCAAAGCAACGGCATGGACGATCCGAAACGCGCTGCAATCCAGGCGGCGCTGGCGCGTGCGCAAGCGCGCCAGGGCGAAAAAAAACCATGAAACCGTGGACTTTTAAATCGGCCATCGCCTTGGAATGCCCGTCTGGCAAGGCTTTCCAGCCTATTGCCCTGCCATCTCCGGGGCCGCGGGCATGAATCCGCAAAAACGCCACGCCATTTTCAGCCGCCTGCGCGCCGCTAATCCGGCGCCGCGCACCGAGCTCGAATATGCCACACCGTTTGAACTGTTGATCGCGGTGATCCTGTCGGCGCAAGCCACCGACAAGAGCGTCAACCTTGCCACGCGCAAGCTCTATCCGGTAGCGCGCACGCCGCAGGCCATTTACAAGCTGGGCCTGGACAAGCTCGTCACCCACATCCGCACCATAGGTTTGTACCAGTCCAAGGCCAGGCACATCATCGAAACCTGCCGCCTGCTCGTTGCGCGACACGGTGGCGAAGTACCGCAGACGCGCGAGGAACTGGAAGCACTGCCCGGCGTCGGCCGCAAGACCGCCAACGTCATCCTCAACACCGCTTTCGGCCAGCCGACCATCGCGGTCGACACGCATATTTTCCGCGTCTCCAACCGCACCGGCCTCGCTCCCGGCAAAAACGTCGACGAGGTCGAGCAGCGCCTGCTCAAATTCGTCGCCGACGAATTCAAGCTCGACGCCCACCACTGGCTGATCCTGCACGGCCGCTATGTATGCAAGGCGCGCACGCCCGACTGCCCCGCCTGCGGCATCGCCGATTTGTGCGAATACCGCTCTAAAACAGTGAAGGAGTGCATGAGTGAAAAGTGACAGAAACAAACACCCCTTCACCCCTTCACTCATTCATCTTTCATCTTTCACCTTTCACCTTTCACCTTTCACCCAAAAATGTTCAATCCCAGCCGCGACGAAGTGCGCAACTTCTTTTTCGATCTGTGGGCCAAGTACCAAGAGGGGCTTGCACTCGAGGGACTGGAAACCACGGCGCTGGACATTGTGCTGCGCCACCCCGAGTACCACCCGGTGCTGGCTGACCGCGCCCGCTACGGTGCGCGCGAATGGACGCCGCAGGACGGCCAGACCAATCCGTTTTTGCACTTTTCGCTGCACCTGGCCATCGCCGAACAACTGGCCATAGACCAGCCGCCTGGAATCAAGGCCGAATTCGAACGCCTGGTCGCCTCATGTGGCGACCGCCACGAAGCCGAACACGCAGTGCTCGACTGCCTCGGCGAAACGGTATGGAAGGCGCAGCGCGAAGGCGGCGGGCCCGATGCCAACGCCTACCTGGACTGTATCCGGCGCAAGTCCTGAGCACTGCCTCCAAGGCCGCAAACGCGGGAGTGCAAATGCAACGGGCCGGATAAACCGGCCCGCGATGCCACGCCTGAATTGCGCGGTCTAGTGGCCGCCGCTCTTGAGGCGGCTGATCGGCACGATGTGCAGCGAACCCGGAGCAGCCGAGTAGTACGCCGCAAGATCCTGCAGGTCCTGGCGCGACAGCGCGGCGACCTGACCCGACATGATGGCGTTCTTGCGTGCACCGCTCTTATAATCGGCGAGCACCTTGTAGAGGTAATCCTTGTGCTGGCCGGCGAGCTTGGGTGCATCGGGGATGACCGGCGTGTTGCCGTCGGGACCATGGCAGGCGGCGCAGGCGGTGGATTTTTTCTGGCCTTCGGCGGCGTTGCCGGCGGCGTGCACCGACGCGCACAGCGACAGGGTGCCGAGAAGGAATAGGGCTTGTTTGATCATCATGGCTTCCCGGTCAGTTCTTGTGCGAGGTGTAATAGGCGGCGAGGTCGGCCATGTCCTGGTCCGACAGGCTGCGGGCGATGCCGCGCATGCTCGGATGGCTGCGGTCACCCGACTTGTAGGCCTGCAAGGCCTTGACGATATAAAGCGCAGACTGGCCCGAGATCATCGGCACCTTGTAGACGTCCGGGAAAGCGGTCTGGTAATACGGCACGCCGTGGCAACCGGTGCACATCGCGATCTTGCCGTTCTTGGCCGCCTCGGCATTGCCCTTGGGGGCGTCCTGGGCAAGGGCTGCGGAACTACCGACCAGCAGCGCGAATAAAAACAGGATTTTCTTCATTGGGTCGCTCGGAATGGTTTAAAACGGGTTCAGGTCGCCCGATTACGGAGGTGCCGCGAAAGCCACCAAGGATCGTGCGGGTGCTTGAAAACACGCGGATTTTACCGTTAAACCGCAGGACGGTCAAAAACTTGGCCGACCGGCCGTCGCGCGCCCGGACAGGCAGGTGCCCACCCCCGCCGCCACCGCCTGTGCAAAGGCCGTTCGCAGCCGCGGATCGGCCAGGCGCAGTTCCTCGTCTCGATTGACGATCACGCCCGCCTCGATCAGCAAGGCCGGTTGCGAGGCGGTTTTCAACACCACCAGGTTGTCGTAGAAATGCACGCCGTTGCGCCGGTCGGCATACGGCTTCATTTCACCGGCAATGCGCTCGGCGTGGTGCGGCGAATGCACGAAGCCGGCGCCGCGCAAGGCCGACCCAACAGCCGATGCACAGGCGAGACTACGGTCCTGCGCCGGGTTCTTGCGCGAAATGAACAGCGAATAGCCGGCGTATCGGTCGCTAAAGAGCTGCGGCACACCACCCGCCTCCCAGGCTTGCAAAAAATGCGGCTGCACCGAATCGTGGTGCACCGAGAGCAGCAGCGCGGCGCCACGCGCTGCGCGACTGCGATCGGACAGCCGGCCCATGCGCCCGTCCTCGCCTATCAGTTTTACAACCATGCCGCCCTGCACCAGGGCGCCGGCAATGTCACGGGCAAGATCGCGGTTGAACTCAAACTCGGCGCGACCGCGCGCGCTGGTGGCACCGGGCTTTGCGTCAAAGTGGCCGACATCGACGGCGATGGTCTGTGCTTCGGCCGACGCGGCAGCGACGGTCAGTGCGAGCAGTAGAGTGCGGTAAGGCATGGGGCATTTTAGGGTGAATGGAAAATCGTAAATAGGAAATCGTTAAAACCATACCCGGACCGGGTTCACCATTCGCTATTTCCGATTTCCCATTCACCGTCCAGGCTCCCCCTCCCCGTTATAATGCCCACTCTCCTCCCACCCGGTACCTGTCATGCGCTTTAACGGCTCCAGCACCTATGTCTCGACCGACGACCTCACCCTCGCCGTCAATGCCGCCATCACCCTCGGCCGCCCG
>CAMAWC010000064.1 GCA_945861875.1 Bordetella parapertussis | reverse complement strand
GAACGCGGCAGCAACAACCCGGCCGGACGCTTTGGCAAGGTGGAGGAAATCGGCGCCTACTGCGCCTTCATCTGCTCGGCGCATGCCGGCTATATCACCGGGCAGAATTTGTTGATTGACGGCGGGTCGTATCCGGGGACGTTCTGAATTGTTTTGCGCTGACGCGAGGGTTTTGTGGTCGCTCACCGCGAAATATTTCGTTCCTCTCCGAGAGAAGTCACTTTTCTTTGGCTTATCGCGGGATGTCTCACCCCTCGCGGGGCGAGTCACTTTCTTTTGCGTTCGCCAAAAGAAAGTAACCAAAGAAAAGGCGAGCCCAAAGGTGACGGTCGCTGCGCGACTCCCCTGCGATGCTCGCGCCAATGGGCCGGGACCTAAACTCGGCCCACAAAAACCGTGGGCCTCAGACATAGGTCCCGGACACCTCCCATTGCCGCTGCGCTTCTCGGCGTCCCCTACGGGCCCCAAGGTCAAGGTCAAAACAAAGCAAACCATCGCAACGCAGCGGTTTTTGCTTTTGACCTACCCTCCCCTTCGGCGCCGCCGAGGAGCGCAGGCGAAGCGGGGGCCTTCCGGCGCATATGTCTGAGGACCGCGGCTTTTTGCGGGCCGAGTTTATGCGCCGGCCCGCTTTGCCGAGCACCACAGGGAACCCCGAAGGGGCGGTGCCGTGGGGCGTGCTTTTCTTTGGTTACTTTCTTTTGCACACGAGCAAAAGAAAGTAACTCGCTCCCCGCAGGGGAGTGAAACCACCCAGCTAAGCAGAAAGAATCTGCCCGCGCAGCGAAAGACTAACCTCATGGATTCCCGCTTGCGCGGGAATGACGGAAGTCTTCGCGAGAAGCCACGAGATTGCCGCGTCGGCTTCGCCTCCTCGCAATGACATTGCGAGGTAATACGCTGGAAACCCGCTCCCAGAGCGGCTTTCCAGCCATCAACTCACAAAAACCTTCTTGCGCTAAACGCCCCCACCGGCACACAAGGCGCGCGCCCGGCAACAAAATCCGCAATCACCCGCCCCGTCGTTGAACCGCCGCACATGCCGACATGGCCGTGGCCGAAGGCGTAAAAGGCGTTGCCAAAGCCCGACGCGGGGCCGATCACCGGCATTGAATCGGGCATGCTGGGGCGAAAGCCCATCCAGCGTGTCACGCGCTTGACGTCGTCCTCGGGCAGCAGGCCGGGATACAAACGACGCACGGCACGCTGTAACACATCGGCACGACGCCAGTTGGGCGGTGCAGCGAGGCCGGCGAGCTCCACCGTGCCGGTAACACGCAGGCCCATGTCCATGTTCGTCGCGCTGAAACTGCCATCGACAAACAGCGTCGGGGTGCGCGGCCCTTTTTCCGGGTTCTTGATAATGACGTGGTAACCGCGTTCGGTGTCTAGCGGCAGCTCGTCGCCGAGCTGGCGCGCCAGCGGGCGCGAGAAGGCGCCGCAGGCGAGCACCACGCGGCTCGCATCGTGGCGACCTTGATCGGTGACCACCGCCGTCACGTTGGCGCCGTTGTGCTCAAAACCGCTGACGCGCTCGCGCAGCACGCGCGCACCGCGTGTTGCGGCATGTGCGACCAGCGCCTGCACCAGTGCGCGCGGATCCGAGGTGTGGCCGTTGGCGCGCACCAGGCGCGCGTGGGTGAACGCCGGCGCGAGGTCCGGCTCCAGATCGCGCAGCGCCGCGCCGGTCACGTCCTCCATCACCACGCCGTTGCGGCGGCGGATGTCGGTGTTGCGCGCGTCATTGCGCCAGCCCTCTTCGCTGCCGTAGAGGTACAAGGTCCCGTGCTGGTGGATGAGACCTTGCGCGCCGGCATCGCGTACGATGGGCGCGTAATTTTCCAGCGAAGGCTCGAGCAGGGCGCGCAATGCCCTGGCTTCGGCTTCCACCTTGCTTGTGGTCGAGGAGAGCAAAAACCGCCATAACCAGGGCGCAAGCGCCGGCAGGTAAGGCCAGCGAATGGTCAGCGGTCCTTCGGCGTCCATCAGCCAGCCGGGCACCCTGGCCGCGACACCGGGCATGCCCACCGGAATGATGGACGAACCCGACAACATGCCGCCGTTGCCCGAGGAGGCGCCGGATCCTGGATCGTCGTGGTCTATCAGCGTGACTGCGTGGCCGTCGCGCTGCAGGTAGGCGGCGGCGCAGGCGCCGATGATGCCTGCGCCGATGACAATGACTGGGGGCGGGGCGGCGCTCATGGTTTCAAGGTTTCAGGTTTCACAGTGCGCTTCACATCACATGGGTGCGGGCTGGTATTCTAGCCCCGACATGACAACACAGCGTTTTCAGCAACTCGCCCACTGGGGCGCCTTTACTGCGGTGGTCGAAGACGGGCGTTTCGTGCGCTGCGAGCCCTTCGCCCACGATCCGGCACCCTCGCCCATGCTCGATGCCATGCCGGCGATGGTCTATTCGCCGACGCGCATCATGCGTCCGGCCATACGCAAGTCCTGGCTGGAAAGGCGCGACCGCACGCAGCGCGGCGCGGACAGCTTTGTCGAAGTGTCCTGGAACGAGGCGCTCAAGCTGGTGGCATCGGAATTGGCGCGGGTGCGCGCCGAGCGCGGCCCGGCCGGCATTTTCGGCGGCTCCTACGGCTGGTCCTCGGCCGGGCGCTTTCACCACGCGCGCACGCAGGTGCGGCGCTTTTTGTTCGCCGGCGGCGGCTGCACCGACCAGGTCGGCAATTACAGCTGGGGGGCGGCGCAATTCATCCTGCCGCATGTCATCGGCACTTATGAACCGGTGGCCGGCCGCGTCACCGACTGGGCCAGCGTCGCCGGCAACACCCGCCTGATCCTCGCCTTTGGCGGGCTTCCCCTGAAAAACGGCCAGATCGCCTCGGGCGGCGCCGGCGAGCACTCGATGGGCAAGTGGTTGCACGAGGCGCGTGAGCGCGGCATCGAGTTCGTCGTCATCAGTCCGACCCGCGCCGATGCGCCGGCCTTCCTCAATGCGCAGTGGATCCCCATCCGCCCCAACACCGACACCGCGCTGATGCTGGGCATGGCGCACTGCCTGCTCGCCGAGAACCGGCATGACGCGGCCTTTCTTGACCAGTACTGCAGCGGGTTCGATGCGTTCCGGCGCTACCTGTCCGGCGAATCCGACGGCACCGCCAAAAACGCAGAGTGGGCCGCCGCCATTTGCGGCGTCGACGCCGCCACCATTCGCGACCTGGCGCGCCGCGCCGCCGGCACGCGCAGCCTGATCACCCTCGCCTGGGCGCTGCAGCGCTCGCACCGCGGTGAGCAGCCTTACTGGATGTCCATCGCCCTTGCGGCGATGATCGGCCAGATCGGCCTGCCAGGCGGAGGCTTTGCCTTCGGCCACGGTTCGATGAACGGCGTGGGCAATCCGCGCGCCGAACTGCCGGGGGCAGAAATGGCACTGGGCAAAAACCCGGCCGCGCGATCGATTCCGGTGGCGCGGCTCACCGACATGCTGGAGAACCCAGGCGGCGAATTCGAGTTCAACGGCAAGCACGACACCTATCCGGACATCGGCCTTGTGTATTGGGCCGGCGGCAACCCCTTCCACCACCACCAGGACCTCAACCGCCTCACGCGCGCCTGGACCAAACCCGAAACGGTGGTGGTGCACGACAGCTGGTGGACACCGACTGCGCGCCGTGCCGACATTGTGCTGCCGGCCACCACCACGCTCGAGCGCGACGATATCGGCGGCTCGTCGCGCGACTCCTATGTGTTCGCCATGCAACAGGCCATCGCACCGGTGGGTTCGAGTCGCGACGACTTTGATATTTTTTCCGAACTGGCGCAGCGCGGCGGTTTTGCCGACGCCTATACCGGAGCGCGTACCGGCAATCTGTGGTTGCGCGAAATCTGGCGCCAGATGCGCGACGGCTGCGCCAAACACGACGTGAACCTGCCCGCGTTCAACGCCTTCTGGGAACAAGGCTGGGTCAAGCTGCCGCCGCCTGCGCGCGATTACGTGCTGTTCGAGGCGTTTCGCGCCGACCCGGCGGCGCATCCGCTCAAAACCCCGTCGGGAAAAATAGAAATTTTTTCGGAGGCCATCGCCGCTTTTGCCTACGAGGACTGCCCGCCGCACCCGGCCTGGCTCGCACCGGCCGAATGGCTGGGCAGCGACGCGGCCGCACGCCACCCGCTGCACCTGATCACCATACAACCACCCGACCGCCTGCACAGCCAGATGGACCCGGGACCGCTGGCACAGGCCAACAAAGTGGCCGGGCGCGAAAAACTGCGCATGAACCCGCTAGATGCTACGGCGCGCGACCTTGCCGACGGCGACCTCGCGCGCATCCACAACGCGCGCGGCGCCTGCCTTGCCGGCGTGCGCATCGACACCAATGTGATGGCCGGTGTGGCGATCATCGCCACCGGCGCGTGGTTCGATCCGGCCGCCGACGGACTGGAGCGCAACGGCAATCCCAATGTGTTGTCACTCGACATCGGCACCTCGCGCCTGGCGCAGGGGCCGAGCGCCTTGTCGGTGCTGGTGGAGGTGGAAAAGTGGACCGGCGAGGCACCGGCGGTGCGGGCCTACGAACCGCCGCCGCTGACGGTGCTGCCGGCGGGCGCCTAGGGACCCGCTTATTCTTCGAGCACGATGCCGTTGCGCTTGATGAAGGCCGCCCAACCGTCGCGTTCCTTTTTCAGGCTGACGGCAAACTGCTCGGGCGTGTCGAACACGGCGTTGAGCGCCTGCGCCTGCAGTTTTTCCGCCAGAGCCGGCGATTTCATCGCCTTGTTGATTTCGGCCGACAGGCGCTGCACGATGGCCGCCGGCGTTCCGGTCGGGGCAACCACGCTGAACGAGCTGGTCGCGTCGACACCCGGCAGGCCCGCCTCGGCGAAGGTCGGCACACCGGGCAACAGCTCGGTCCGCTCGGTCACCGCCAAGGGCACGGCCTTGCCCGACTTGATGTGGCCCAGCACCGAGGCGACATCGGGAAACATGAATTTCAATTGCCCGCCAAGCAGGTCCTGGTAGGCCTGGCCCATGCCCTTGTAGGGGATGTGCAGGAATTTCGCACCGGACGCTTCTTCAAGTATGCGCACGCCGAGGTAGGTGGTGCTGCCAGAGCCGGCCGACCCGTAGGCGAGCTTACCCGGTTCGCGTTTGGCGAGGGCTATAAATTCTGCCATTGTCTTCGCCGGAACCGATGACGCCACGACAATCACCTGCGGCGCAACCACACCGCGCGCCACCGGAACAAAATCGCGCTCAACGTTATACGAAAGATTCTTGTAGAGGCTGGGATTGACCGTCAATGCCGGATTGGCCGAGAGCAAAAAAGTGTACCCGTCCGGCGCCGACTTGGCGACGATGTCGGCGCCGATATTGCCGCTGGCACCCGGCCTGTTTTCGACGATGAACTGGCGCTTGAGCGAATCGCTTAACGCCTGCGCCAGGAGTCGCGCATAGGTGTCGGTGCCGCCGCCCGGCGACGAGGGCACGACGAGCTTAACCGGGCGCGAGGGCCAGGGCTCCTGTGCGAACACGGGCGCGGCAAGCAACACATGTATCAAGCCAGCGATGGCTGCGAAAATACGAATCATGATTACTCCCGGCATTTCAATTAATAAATAAAAGCTCCCGTCATTGCGAGGAGGCGAAGCCGACGCGGCAATCTTGTCGCATTGCGACGGCAGTCACAAGAACGACGGGATTGCTTCGCTGCGCTCGCAATGACGAAAACAGGCTATTCGGCCTTGATGCCGGCCGCCTTGATGAGCTCGGCGTTTTGCGCCAGCTCTTCCTTGATATACGCATCAAACTGTTCCGGGCTCATGGTGAAGGGCTCGGCACCCAGTTTGGCCAGGCGCTCGCGCACATCGGCCGCCTGCAAGGCCTTTAGCGTCGCCTGGTTGAGACGGTTGATGACATCACGCGGCGTCTTGGCCGGAACCAGCAGCCCGATCCAGAACACATAGTCCGACTTGGCGACGCCGGCCTCGAGCATGGTCGGCACCTCGGGCAGCAGCGGCGAGCGCTTGTTGGTGCCCACGGCCAGCGCCAGCAAGCGGCCGTCCTTGATCAGCGGCAGCGCCGACACCAGCGGCGCAAAAAAATAATCGACCCGCCCGGTCATGGTTTCGGTGATCGCCTCGGGCGAACCCTTGTAGGGCACGTGCACCGCGTCAATGCCGGCGCTGGCACGGAATTTCTCGGCGTTCATATAGGTCGCCGTACCAACCCCGACCGAGGCGTAGTTGAGCTTGCCCGGATTGGCCTTGCCCGCGGCAACCAGGTCTTTCACCGACTTGTAGCCTTTTTCCGCGGAAACGACCAGTACATTGGGTACCACCGCGAGCGGCGTCACGCCGGCAAAGTCGCGCACCGGGTCGTAAGGCACTTTTGAAATCATCGGCGTCACGGTATGTGCCGCGGTATAGACAAACACGGTGTAGCCGTCCGCGGGCGATGTCGCGACGTATTGCGCGGCAATCACGCCGCCGGCACCCATTTTATTCTCGAGAATGACGGACACGCCAAGCTCGGCCTGGATTTTTTCCGACACCGCGCGGCCGACCAGGTCGGAGGCGCTGCCGGGCGAGGCGCCGGATACAAACTTGATGGTCTTGGCCGGCCAGGCCTGCGCCAGGGCCTGCTGCGAACCCGACAACAAGACCAATGCCGCAGCGAAAGAAATACCGATCAGACCCTTGTTCATTGCCTTACTCCGGTTTAACGCCTGCCTCGAACCAAGTTGTCATTCCGAGGGCGAAGCCAGAGGAATCTGCTCTTCATTGACAGAAAAGCAGATCCCTCGCTTTGCTCGGGATGACAGCATCCTATTGCTTAAAAAACTCCATTGAAACTCATTGGCGCGGCAGGCCAAGTTGTTCGGCCATCCAGTCGGCGCTGCGCGAACGCCAGCGATAAGGACGGTTGTTGGCGATATGGTTGCCGTCCTCGACCAACAGCAACTCGGTCGGGCCCGAAGCCTCGTCAACCATGCGCTGCGCATCCTGCCATGGAATGAGGCGGTCCTGCTTGCCGGTGACGATGAACAGCGGGCACTCGATTTGTTTTGCGATACCGTCCTTCAGCGTCAGCGTCGTCGCATGGCGCCTTGCCTCCTCCTGCGTCTTGCAGTGGCTGCGCACGCGAAAGGCCTCGCGCGTCAGCTCCGGCAGCTTGTCCCAGTTGGCGGAAAAATCATACGGCCCGGCCAGGCCGATGCAGGCCTTTAGGCGTTTTTCAAACGCCGCGGCGCGCGGCGCGTAGTAACCACCCAGGCTCACCCCCCACAAGCCGATGCGCGTGGTGTCGATGTCCTTGCGCCCCATCGCCCAGTCGACCATGGCCTTGACCGGCACTTCGTAGTCACCGCGAATAGGGAAATCATATTCGGCCTCGCCCTGCCCCGGGCCATCGACCATCAGGGTCGCCATGCCACGCGCCAGGAACGGCAACTCGTAAGCTTCGAGTTCCTCCTTGGCTGAATCCAGGCCGGGCACCATGATCAACAACGGCGGCTTGGCCGCGGTCTGGGACGAAAACACGGGCAGGCGCAGGAAACCGGCGAGGCATTTTCCCTCATAGGGAATCTCGACACGCACCGCCGGTGGGCGCTGGTGCGGCAGGGCAAGCTGGCGGCACTCGACCGCCTTCATGTGCGCCTCACGCATTTGCGGGATGTCGTGCACAAAAAGGAATTTGGCAAAATGGTAATAGACGGCGGCGCGCGTCAGGTGCTCGCTCGCAGTCAATTTGTAGCCCGCGGCGAGCGTGTCGCGCCCGAGCTTCTCGTGCACCGCGGCACGCGCCGACCAGGCGCTGCACCAGTCCTCCCAACGCTGCATGCCGGAGGTCACATCCTCGAAATCGGCCAGCAGCACACCGTTGGAAATAAACCGCGGCGCCCAGTGGGCGTTGGCCGAAGCGACCCTTGCGTCCTTGCTCATGCTTCCTCGCTTTGAGAAATTAATAAAATTCACATCAGTACGTCCCCTCTCCCCCTGCGGGAGAGGGACAGGGAGAGGGGGAAAACCGACAGATGCAATCCGGCAGGCATTCACCCTCTCCCCAGCCCTCCCCCGTCAAGGGGGAGGGAGTGGATTGATCACCATTTTGAATATTTCATGATCGACGAATACATCAGCGCTTTGTCGCGCCAAGCTGAGTCGCCATCCAGTCGGCGGTCTGGTCGCGGTAGCGGTACCAGAGGTTATTGACGACATGGTTGCCGCCCTCTATCACCGACAGCACGCAGGGACCGGACACTTCGGCGGCGAGCTTTTCCGCGGCGGTGTGCGGCGTCAACCTGTCCTTGGTGCCGGCGACAAGGTAAATCGGGCAGCTAATGTTTTTGGCGATGCCGGCCAGCGACATGCGCAACGCCACCCTGCCCGCCTCCTCGAGGTTGGCGCTTTTGCTGCGCACGCGAAAGGCCTCGACATTGATGACGGGCCGGCCGTCGAAGTTGCTCGAACGCTGGTAGGCGCCCGATAGCGCAACGCAGGCCTTGATGCGTTTTTCAAAACAGGCGGCGCGCGGCGCGAAGTACCCGCCCAGCGACACGCCCCAGATGCCGATGGCTGAAGAGTCAATATCCATGCGCTTTTCCAGGCAGTCGATCACCGCCTTCACCGGTTTTTCGTACTCCGGACAGAGCGCGAAATCGTACTCGCCCTCGCCCTGGCCGGGACCGTCGAAGGCGAAGGTGGCCAGCCCGCGATTGAGGAAGCGGTTTTCGTAATCGTCCATTTCCTCCTTGGCCGAATCGAGGCCCATGCACATCACCACCACCGGCGGCTTTGCCACGCCGGCGGGCTTGCGCAGGTTGCCGTAAAGAAACTTGCCTTCGTAGGCGATGGCCACGCGCTCGCCCGGCGGGGCTATCAGCGGCAGTGCGCGGTTGCGGCACTCCACCGCCTTGGTATGCGCCGCCTTCATTTGCGCCAGGTCGTTGACGAACAGGAACTTGCCAAAGTGGTAGCACACCCCGGCGCGGGTAAAGTGCGCGCCGGCCGAGAGCTTGTAGCCCTGCGCCAGCGCCTGCACGCCCAGCTCCTCGTGCTGTGCGGCGCGCGCCGACCAGGCGCTGCACCAGTCCTCCCAGCGCTCGCAGCCTGCGGTGACCTGTTCAAAGTCGCTGAGCGGCACGCCGTTGGCAACAAAACGCGGCGCCCAGTGCGATATGGCCGACTGGACGCGCGGATCTTTTTCCGGTGCTTGGGGTAGGGCAGACATGTCGGGTTCCTTGATCAGGGGTCAGGCGCGAACGGCGCTTACCAAAGCTATTTGCCACTTCCGAGTGTCGTCATCCCCGCGAAAACGAGTCTCGCGCAGCGAGACGAAGTTTCGAGGAACGGCCAAGCGGGGATCCAGTGTCGTTGGGGTTTAAGTGCCAAAGTCGCTGGATTCCCGCTTTCGCGGGAATGACGGAGGTTATTATGTGCTTCCTCAAGTAAGTGCCATTCTGGTCAGACGCCCAGGGTGACGAAATAGCCCGGGTTGTAGCGGTCGCCGGCACGCGCCCCGGGCTTGAAAGTCTCGGCCAGCAGGTCAAGCTCGGCTTTATCCAGCGTGATCCCGGCTGCCGCGACATTTTGTTCGAGATATTTTGCCTGCTTGGTGCCGGGAATCGGAAAAATGTCATCGCCTTGCGCCAGCAACCAGGCGAGCGATACTTGCGCCGTGGTAACGCCGCGCGTTTTCGCAATCGCCTCGATGGGCTTGAGCAGTTCGAGGTTTTTTTCCATGTTGCCGGGCTGGAAACGCGGTTGCCTGCGCCGAAAGTCATGCGGCGCGATGTCCTCCAGGCTGCGCACATTGCCGGTGAGCAGGCCGCGTCCGAGCGGCGCATAAGGCACAAAGCCTATGCCCAGTTCGCGGCAGGCGGGCAGGACTTCATCCTCGACATCGCGCGCCCAGAGGGAATACTCCGATTGCAAGGCGGTAATCGGATGGATCTTGCAGGCACGCGCCAGCGACTTGGGCCCGGCCTCGGACAAGCCCAGCCAGCGCACCTTGCCCGCCTCGACCAGGCGCGACATCGCGCCCACGGTCTCTTCTATCGGCACCGACGGATCGATGCGATGCAGGTAGTAAAGGTCGATCACATCAACGCCCAGTTGCTTGAGGCTTTCGTCACAGGCCTGCGGCACGTAATCGGGCCGGCCGTTGTAACCCTTGGTGCCGTCGAGCAAATCGAAGTTGCCGAACTTGGTGGCAACGACCACCTCATCACGCCGGCCCTTGAGCGCGCGGCCGACCAGGCGCTCGTGACGGCCCCCCATGTAGCGGTTGGCGGTATCGAACAGCGTGACACCAAGGTCGAGCGCGCGATGCATGGTCGCAATCTGCACCTCGTCGTCGCGATCGCCAAAGTCCGTGGTAGTGCTGCCCGCGCCCAGGCCCACGACAGAGACCATGGGTCCGTTTTTTCCCAGCCTTCGTTGCTGCATCAAAGCTTCCTCATTTACGTAACGGGTTGTGTTCCCGGACAGGGGATATCAATCAGCGGTAATCCCGGCCTTGCGGATGATGGGTGTCCATTTTTCCACTTCACTCCTGACCCAGGCATCGAGTTCCTCGGGCGTTGACGGCGTGGGCTCCGCGCCCTGCGCCAGCAATTGCTCGCGCGTTTCGGCGCGCCGCAGGATATCACCCACCTCGCGGTTAAGCTTCATCACCACCGCGCGCGGCGTCTTCGCCGGCGCGAACAAACCGAACCACAACTTGGCCTCCATGCCGGGAATGCCCGCCTCGGTGGCGCTGGGAATGTCCGGTGTGCCGGCGAAACGCGTCGCGCTCGATACCGCAAGCGCCTTAATCTTGCCGGCCTTCAACTGGCCGTGGGCGGTGACAGGCGACAGGAAGGACACCTGCACCTCGCCGGCGAGCAGCGCGGTGAGCGCGTTGCCGGCGCTCTTGTAGGGAATATGCTGCAAGGGAATGCCGGTGACGTTCTTGAGCAACTCGGCGGCCAGATGGCTGGTCGAGCCGTTCCCCGCAGACGAATAACTCAGCTTGCCGTTTTGCTTGGCATAGGCGATGAACTCCCTGGCGTTCGACACCGGCACCGAGGGGTGCACCACCAGCACCACCACGCCGGTGGCGACCATGGTGACCGGCTCGAAATCCTTCAGCGGGTCGTAGGGCAGGTCCTTGCTGTACAAGGTCACGGCGCTGACAAAGGGGCCGGCGTGGCCCATCACCAGGTTGTAGCCGTCGGGCGGCGACTTGGCCACGACATCGGTGGGAATGGTGCCGCCCGCCCCGGAGCGGCTGTCCACCACCACCGCCTGGCCCCATTTTTCCTGCAGGCGCTGGCCCAGAAAGCGTGAAAGGTAGTCGGCCGTGCTGCCCTGGCCCTGGCCCATGATGCGGATGGGCTTTGACGGGAAGTTCGCGGCCGCATCCTGCGCCGCGGCAGGTGCCGCCTGCGCAATCAGGCACACCGCAATAAGGGACCGCAGCATTGTTTTCATCACCCCTCCTCCTGATAAGCCGGGGTCGACCTTGCCCCGGGCTTGCGATTATTATCCGCCGCCGTTTTATGCGATAGCATTTTTCGACCGCGCTTATTTTGACAGGCGTTTGAGTCCCGCGGCGAGGTCGGCGATCAAGTCATCGACATGCTCCAGGCCGGCATGGATGCGAAACGCCGGCCCGGCGTGCGGCCATTTTGTGGCATTGCGCACCTCGGCCGGATTAAACGGCATGGCGAGGCTCTCAAAGCCGCCCCAGGACGCGCCGATGCCGTAGAGCTCGAGGCCGTCGATGAACGCGGCAAAGGTCTCGTGCGCGACCGGCTTGAGCACCACGCTGAACAGGCCGGATGCGCCGGTAAAGTCGCGCTTCCAGATGGCGTGGCCCGGATCGCCGGGCAGCGCCGGGTGCAGCACGCGCTCCACTTCGGGCTGTTGTGACAGCCACTGTGCCAGCGCCAGCCCGGTCTCACCATGCTGCTTGAGCCTCACGGCCATGGTGCGCAGCCCGCGCAGCGCAAGAAACACATCGTCCGGGCCGGCGGTCTGGCCAAGGTCGACGTGGGTGTCCTTGAGCGCCTTCCAGGCCTCGCGCGTTGTCGTCACCACACCCAGCATGGCGTCCGAATGGCCGACGATGTACTTGGTGGCGGCGTGTATCGACACGTCCACGCCGTGTTCGAAAGGCTTGAAGTAAAGCGGCGTCGCCCAGGTGTTGTCCATGATCACCGTGGCGCCCTGTTGATGCGCCACCGCGGCGATGGCCGGGATGTCCTGCATCTCGAAGGTCAGCGACCCGGGCGCCTCGACCACCACCGCCGTGGTGTTGGGTCGCATCAGCGCGGCAATGCCGGCGCCGGTCAGGGGATCGTAAAACTGGACCTCCACCCCAAATCGTCGCAGGAACCGCCACCCCGCCCGGCGCATCGGCCCGTAGGCACTGTCACTGATCAGCACATGGTCGCCGGCCTTGACGTAGGCGACAAGCGCGCAGGCGCAGGCGGCAAGGCCCGACGGGTAGAGCATGCTGCGGTAACCGCCCTCAAGTCCGGCGACGGCCTCTTCGAGCGCAGCGAGGGTCGGCGTGCCATGGCGGCCGTAATAGACCCCGGGCTTGTCCGCCGCATAGTCCTTTTTTTTCTGCTCCCAGTCGGCGAGATTGGGCGAGAGCACCGTCGAGGCGTGGTAGACCGGCGTGTTGACCACGCCGTGCTGCTCCTCCGGGTGGCGGCCGGCGTGGACCAACCGGGTTTCTTCTTTTCTGGATTTGCTCATGATCTGCACCAATCTGACCTGCGACGGCAATGAAGCGTATTCTGGCAGAAACCCCACCCAGCCGCGATGCCCGTCATGCGGACACAGGAATCCCATGAACGACCACATCCGCAAACTGCTCGATGACATGAACGCGCTGGAGGAGGAATTGCGCACCGCGCTGCACCAGAAGGAGACGCAGATGTTTTTCCAGATCGAAGGCAAGCGCGTCGAGTTCGAGCGCAGCGTGCGCCAGGCGCACCGCAAGCTGAAGCGCAATTTTTTCCGCTGGGTAATCACCGACCGGCCGCAGAACTTTCTTACCGCGCCGTTCATTTACGGGTTGATCGCACCGCTCGCTTTTGCCGATTTGTGCGTGACGCTATACCAGGCTGTGTGTTTTCCGGTGTACGGCATCATCAAGGTAAAGCGCGCCGACTACCTCATCTACGACCGGCAGCACCTAGGCTACCTCAACTGGTTCGAGCACTTTCACTGCACCTTTTGCGCCTATGCCAACGGCCTCATCGCCTACATCGGCGAAATCACCGCGCGCACCGAACAGTATTTCTGCCCGATCAAGCACGCACGCAAGGCGCTGGGCACGCATGCGCGATACGCGCGCTTTCTCGACTATGGGGAGGCGGACGACTATCACGCCAAGCTGGAGGCTTTTCGCGTCGAGCTCGGCCGGGAAGACCAGCCCGTCGCCGCTGCCAAGCGTGTTTAGCCGCTAACGTTTGCCCGGGGCGCGTACCAGCAACACCGGTACCGTTGCAGCGCGCACCACGCCCTCGGCGTCGCTGCCCATCAGCAGGCGCGACACGCCGCGCCGGCCGTGGGTGCCCAGCACGATGACATCGGCCTTGAGTTTTTTCGCCTGTGACACGATCACATCCGAAACGGCCATGCCGATGTCCTCTATCAGCACCGGCTGCACCTTGACGCGCTGTTTTTTCGCCTCAAGCACGGACTTGGCCAGCAGCTTCTTGCCGTTTTCGAGCAGCCCCTCGAGCAGCCCCTCGATGAAGTAACCGCCGCCCAGCGCACTTTGCGTGACGATGTTTTCGTCCACCACATGCAGCACGATCAGCGTCGCCTTCTGGGCCTTGGCCAGCTTTACCGCCTCGAGCAGGCCGCGGTTGGATGTGGTGCTGCCGTCGACCGGTACCAGAATTTTCTTGAACATGGTGTCTCCTGTTGGCGTGGGTATTGCATGATGTTGTCTGGCGTCGCCGGTCCTTAGAGCCCCAGCATCCTGCCGATACGGGCGACGTAGTCCGCCGCCTTGAAGCTGTCCTCGACCACGGTATCCACGACATTGTCGATCATGCCGTGAATGTTGCGCAAGCGGTGACCGACGTGCTCGTGGTCCGGCGAGGCGTCGAGCGCCTCACCCAGCGCCCGCACCTCGTCGCGCAATGCCTGCACATCCTGCGACCCCTGCTTGACGCGGGCCAAGTCGCGCTCGAGCGCGGCGACGAGCTTGGCAACCTCATCCAAATCGACGGATCCTGCTGGCGATGTCCGGGGTTGGTTGGGCATGGATACCTCCTCAATGCTTGGTTGCGTGAATTCTACGCTCCCACTATGCGCCAGAAGCCGCTCGAGCAATTGATGTGGATCAAATAAAAAAACCGCCCGGAGGCGGCCTTTCTATTCGGCAACGCGATTACTGCGGCGGCTTGACGCCGTCCTTGCTCACGGCAATGCGCGCGGCGCTGATCTTGCCGTCGGCCGAAACCTGCGCGCCGGTGAAAATGGTCGCGCCCGGCACCAAAAGCGATTTGTCAGCCAGCACGAAATCAACGATGGGCGTGCCATCGGGCACGAGGATCTGCTTGGAGCCGCCCTTGAATTCCATCGTCAGTTCGTTGCCGGCGGCGGTCTTGACCACCTTGGCCAGGTTGGCGTTGGTCATGGTGTCGCCGGGCGCACTGTCCCATGGTGTGTGGCCGGAGGGCACGGCCGGGCCCAGGGTGTGCACTTCGCTGGCCACCAGCGCACCGGCGGCATTGATTCTTGCCGTCACGCCGAGGTAGGCATCTGGCTTGAAATCGGCGAGTTTCACCGCCTTGGCTGCGGCCACGGCAACGTTGTCGGGCAGATTGATCTTGATATCCTGGCCGTCGCGCGTTTTCACCGACAGCACATTGCCATCGAGCGCCGTGATGGTGCCGCGTATGCGCTGGGTGGTGGTCTGCGCCAGCGCCAGCTGCGCGAACAGTGCGAGGCCAAGAATGGCGATCAATCGGGTCATTTTCATGCTGCATCTCCGGGTGAAGTGAACGGACTGCCGCGATCGCGGCCTTGCGCAGGGCTAACAGTTGCGGAAGCCGTATTGTTCCCTGCCTCAATTCAACCGGCGAAGCGCCGCGGCGACATCGTCCAGCACGGCGGCCCAATCGCCCGGAGTCTGTTGCCGGAACAACCGTAGCGCAGGATACCAGCGAGTGCCCGCCTCCCCCGCAACGCCCGCCCAGCGCCAATCTCCGGGGTGGTGCAGCAGGATCCACGAGGGCAGGCCGAGGGCGCCGACCAGGTGCGCCAGCCCGGTATCGCTGCTGATCACCAAGTCGAGTGCGCATGCAAGGGCTGCGCTGTCGGCAAAATCGACGATCTCGCCGCCCATGTCGGCGATTGCGGGAAAACCGGCCAGCTGTGCCGCGGCTGCACCCTTTTGCATAGCAACCAGTTTTATTTTTTCGCCACCTAATCCGGCCAGCAGCGCCAGCGGCACAGCGCGTTGCGGCTCGAGCGCATTGTCGGGGCGACCGGCCCAGTTGATGCCGACACGAAAACGCCGCGCCGGATCGATTGCATCGAGGCGCTCGCGCCAGCGCGCCACCGCAGTGGCGTCAGCCACGAGGTAGGGCGCGGCCGGCACATTGTCAGGCGTGATGCCCAGCACCCGCGGCAGGCTGAACAGCGCGAGCTTGAAATCACAACGCGGCGGCACCAGGCCGGCGCCGTCAAAGGCTATGAAATGCGCAACACCGGCCAGGCCTTGCGCGATGCGCTCCAGCTCGCGCGGTACCAAGAGGTGCACACGCGCGCCACGCGCCGCCAGCGGTGCGGCAAAGCGCGCAAACATCAGCAGGTCGCCAAAGCCGCCCTCCGGATATACCAGCAGCGATTTACCCTGCAACGAAACCTGGCCATCCCATTCGGGCGCGGCATCGGCGCGCCACGACGCCTGCGCCGCGGCCAGCTCGGGCCGCTCAAAGCGCGCGAGGTAATGTTCCCAGCCCTTGCGCCAGTCGCCGGCGGACAGTTCCAGGTCGGCGAGATTCCAGCGCGCATCGGCGTAGCCGGGTTGCAGCTTGAGCGCGATTTCGTAATGATGCCGCGCCTCTTCGTAATGCCCGCCGGCGTGCAGCCTGGCGCCAAGATTGAAATGCGCGACAGCGAAGGTCGGATCGATATCGATGGCGCGGACAAAACTGGCGATGGCGGCGTCACTGCGACCGGCCGCCGCCTGCGCCAGGCCCAGGTTGGAATGAATGAAAGCGGCGTCGGGCGCGACTGCCAGCGCGCGCCGGAACAGCTCAATCGCGTCGTCATGCCGCCCTAGTTGGTGCGCCAGCAGCGCGGAGAAATGCAGAGCGTCAGGATGTTCGGGTTGCGCCGCCAAAACTTGCCGGTACAGCACGGAGGCCTGGTCCAGTTGCCCGGACTGGTGCAATGCAAGCGCGCGCTGGAAAGGTTCGTCGGGGCTGGAGACGCTCATGGGGCCAGACTCAGCGCTTCCCGCCCTACAAGCGATGCGCACCGTCCAGTTTTGCGAGTGTCCGGTCAAAGGTGCCAAGTGGCAAATGGCCGGCTTTGCGGGCGATCTCGAGAACGAGGCAGTCGGAGAATCCCAGCGCAGGACGGGCGCGATAGTGGTCCAGCGCAAGCCTGACGGCGTCCGCGTCCTGCAAAGTCAATTCGCGATGACTGAGCAGTCGTTCGACCGCATCGGCGATTTGCGCCGCCGAGCGCTCATAGACCGTGCCGAGAACCCACAGCGTTTCAGCAAGCACGAGGTGGGAAACCCACGCCCCTTTCGCGATGAAGGCTTCGGCCACCTTTACCTGTGCAGCATCATCTCGCACCACCAGCCGCACCAGCAGGTTGGTATCAAGGGCGTGCATGCTTCGCGCGAATATGCCGGCGAATCGCCTCTTTCACGTCGATACGCTTTTGCACGGGAGCACCCTCGGGAAAGAGTGCATGGTGCACATCGGCGGAACTGTTCCGCCCCGCCTTTCGCACCACGACCTCGTCATCCTTCTCGTGCCATTCAAGTACCGACCCCGGTCCGACACCGAGTTTCTTGCGAATTTCGGCCGGCACGGAAATCTGGCTTTGGGTGGTCAATTTGGAGTGGGCGATGGACATGAAATTTACATTACCACGGTAATGCAGGCTTTGCAATACACATCAATCGCCAGTGCTTGGTGCCGGATGCAGGAATCGAACCCGCGACCTTCGGTTTACAAAACCGCTGCTCTACCAACTGAGCTAATCCGGCGAGGCGTGCATTATAACGACTAGCGCCGCACAACAGGCCATATCGACCCCGCCACAAGCAAAAACCGTGATTTTTATGCGGAATACGGGTTGCTTTACACGGGCTCCGGCGTACCGGGGCAGCATAAATAACGAAAAAGGGGGGGACATGAGCGTCACACCAATGCAAAAACTGTCGGCCGCATTGTCGCTGACCGCGCTGATCATCGCCGGTTGCGCATCGCAGGCGCAGACGCCCGCGGCCGCGCCAATGGCCGGCAAAACCGAAGTGCTGTGGCTGGGCCAGGCAAGCTTTCGCATCAAGTCACCCGGCGGCAAGATCATCGTCGTCGACCCGTGGCTGAGCGGTGGCCCCAAAACGCCGGCGCCCTACAAGACCGACCTCTCCGCCCTGGGCAAGGTGGACGTGCTGCTTGTAACGCATGCGCACGTCGACCATATCGGCGATTCGGCCGCAATCGCCAAGCTCAACAACACGGTGCTCTACGGCCCGGCCGACATGATCACGCCGATGAACCTGCTGGGCATCCTGCCGCCCAACCTGACGCACCGCTTCAACAAGTCGGGCAGCGTCACCGTTGCCGGCATCAAGGTCACCGCGGTCAAGGCCGAGCACTCGTCGCTGCTGGTCTGGAACAACCCGGCAACCAAGCAGAACGAAGCGCACCCGGCCGGTGAGGCGGTGGGTTACATCATCGAGATGGAAAACGGCTTCAAGATCTGGCACATGGGCGACACCGGCATGTTCCCGGACATGGAGTTCATCGCCAATTACTACAAACCCGACCTGGTGCTCGCGCCGATTGGCGGCAACTTCACCATGGACCCGGTCGGCGCGGCCTATGTGACCAAGACCTGGATCAAGCCCAAATTCATCACGCCCATCCACTACAACTCCAACCCCATCGCCAAGGGCACGCTGGCGGAGTTCCAGGCGGCGATGCAGGGCGCCCCTTCCGGCATCACCATCATGCCGATGACCGAAGG
>CAMAWC010000063.1 GCA_945861875.1 Bordetella parapertussis | reverse complement strand
ACGCGCAGCGACCGCATGATGACCATGATGCAGCAGACAGCCGAACAGAAATTCGGCGATGCTTCCCGCTGGATGGAACTGACCACCGGCCTGCCCTTTGGCCGCATGGCCGAGCCCGAGGAAATTTCCGAGCTGACGGCATTTTGCTGCTCGCCGCTGTGCGGCTACCTGTCTGGCACGGTGATCAATGTCGATGGCGGCAACATGTACGCCGCCGCAAAATAACAAAGCCATATAGGACGAAGCATCATGAAACGCATCATGGACGACAAGTACCTGGACATACGCGAAGGCGTGCGCTCGCAGGTGCTGCAATTCGATTCGCAGTACTGGCAGAAAATCGACGAGGCGCGCGCCTTCCCGGAGGAATTCGTCAACGCCCTCAACGAGGGCGGCTGGCTGTCGGCGCTGATTCCGGAGGAATACGGCGGCGCCAACCTCAGCCTGACCGAGGCGAGCGTGATCATGGAAGAGATAAACCGCGCCGGCGGCAACTCCGGCGCCTGCCACGGCCAGATGTACGTGATGGGCTGCGTTGTGCGCCACGGCTCCAAGGCGCAAAAGGAAATGATCCTGCCCAAGATTGTCACCGGCGAGCTGCGCATGCAGGCGATGGCGGTGACCGAGCCCACCACCGGCACCGACACCACCAAGCTAAAGACTACGGCGGTGCGCAAGGGGGACAAGTACATCGTCAACGGCCAGAAAGTCTGGACCTCGCGTGTGCAGCATTCCGATTACATGCTGCTCCTGGCACGCACCACGCCGCTGGCCGAGGTGAAGAAAAAGACCGAGGGCCTGTCGGTGTTCCTTGTCGACCTGCGCGAAGCAACGCTTCCTGGCAAGGGCATCACGGTGCGGCCGATACGCAACATGGTCAATCATGAGACCAACGAGCTGTTTATCGACAACCTCGAGATACCGGTGGAGAACCGCATCGGCGAGGAAGGCCTCGGCCTCAGGTACATACTTGACGGCCTCAACGCCGAGCGCATCCTCATCGCCGCGGAATGTGTCGGCGACGGCTACTGGTTTGTCGAAAAAGCCACGGCCTACGCCAAGGACCGCATCGTCTTCGACCGTCCCATCGGCAAGAACCAGGGCGTGCAGTTTCCCATCGCACGCGCCTTTTGCAATGTCGAGGCGGCGAGCCTGATGCGCTACCGCGCCACCGAGGTGTTCGACGGCGGCGGCAATTGCGGCGCCGAGGCCAACATGGCCAAGATGCTCGCCGCCGACGCCTCCTGGGAGGCGGCCAACGCCTGCCTGCAAACCCACGGCGGCTTCGGTTTTGCCGCCGAGTACGACATCGAGCGCAAGTTCCGCGAAACGCGGCTCTACCAGGTGGCTCCGATCTCCACCAACATGATCCTCTCTTACGTCGGCGAGCACGTGCTGGGCATGCCGCGCTCGTATTGATAAGCCTGATAGAAACTTTACTGTCATTGCGAGGAGCGCAGCGACGAAGCAATCTCGTCGCATTGCCGCCCCATTCGTGATGACCATAAGATTGCTTCGCTACGCTCGCAATGACCATGACCTTCTCTCACGGCTACTCATATGACTGACCTCTCAAACTGGATAGGCCGCGAACTGGTCACCAGCGAAACCCTCGACGCCATGCAACTGACCAAGATGGCGGCGACCATGGACCGCCCGCTCAGCTTCAACAACGGTGAAAAACTGCCCGCCGGCTGGCACTGGCTGTTTTTCAACCAGCTCGAAGCACAGGCTAATCTCGGCCCCGACGGCCACCCCAGGCGCGGCAACTTCCTGCCGCCGGTGGAATTGCCGCGGCGCATGTGGGCCGGCAGCCGCCTGCACTGGCACGCGCCTTTTCTGGCCGGGCACAAAGTCACGCGCACCGCGCGCGTGCTCGATGTCGCCGAAAAGACCGGCAAGTCCGGGGCGATGATTTTCGTCAAGGTCGGCTACACCTATCGTGATGGGCAGACGGTGTTGCTCGAGGAGGAGCACGACATCGTCTATCGTGACGATCCACCCCGCGATGCCAATGTAACCGCCGTCACGGCCAAGGCCCCGGCCAAACTGGTGTTCGAGCGCGAAGGCGCGCACCTGCGCAAGATCACGCCCGATCCGGTGCTGCTGTTCCGCTATTCGGCGGTTACTTTTAACGGCCACCGCATCCACTACGACGCCGACTATGTGCGCAATGTCGAAGGCTACCCGGGGCTGATCGTGCACGGCCCGCTGATCGCCACCTTTGCCCTGGATTTCATCGAATTCGACCTCGCGCCGGGCCGCAGCATAGAAAAATTTTCCTTTCGCATGAAAAAACCGACCTTCGACTACGCGCCCTTTCACCTGCACGCCGACGCGTCCGCCGATGGCAAGGGTTATGCCGCGTGGACCAGCGACAACAACGGCCAGGTCGCGCTCGACGGCGAAATCGTGCTCGCATGAGCGCCCCGCTCCCGGTCAGCTACCAGTTCGTTCCGGCGACACGCATGGACCGGGTGGCCAAGGCCTGGCAGGCCGGTGCCGACGCAGTGATCGTCGACCTTGAAGACGCCGTCGCCGCGGCTGACAAGCCGGTGGCTCGGGCGGCGCTTGCGGAATTTTTAAAGCAGGCGGAACAAGCGGTGTGGGTACGCTGCAACGCCGTCGGCACGCCATGGCATGCCGACGACCTTGCCGCATTGCGCAGCGGTGGCAAGGGTTTGGCCGGCATCGTGCTGCCCAAGACCGAGTCTTCCGCCGACGTGTCGGGCCTTGGCCTCAGCACACCGGTGCTGGCGCTGATCGAATCGGCGCGCGGCATTGCCCAACTGGCCGACATCGCCGGCAACAAGGCTGTGACCCGCCTCGCCATTGGTACCGTCGACCTTGCGCTTGACCTGGGCTGCGTCGATTCGTGGGAGACACTGTTGCTCGCCCGTTCACAAGTGGTGCTGCACTCGCGCCTCGCCAACCTCGCCGCGCCGGTGGACGGCGTCACCGTCACCATAGGCGTGCCGGCCGATGCCGAACGCGATGCACGGCGCGCGCGCGAACTGGGGTTTGGCGCCAAGCTGTGCATACACCCGTCGCAAATCGCACCCGTGCACCAGGGCTTCGCACCGACCGCGGCGCAAATCGCCTGGGCGGAAAAACTCGTCGCCCTCGCCGGCGACGGCGCCGCCATCAAGATCGACGGCCAGATGATAGACAAGCCGGTGATAGACCGGGCACGCGCGCTGCTGGCGCAGGCGCGAAGAGGCTGATCAACCGTTCCGGTCCGCCGGACAACACCCGGAAACCCTTGCCTGGCGCGGCTTTCCAGCCTATCGCCCTATTTTTTCTTGGGCGACCTCGCCAGTCCCGCCGGAATTTTTTCCACACCGTCATCCAGGCGCAATTCGAGCGGCCGCTCCGGCCCCTGTCCTTGCGCTGAGCTGCGCGCTGCGGACGCCGGTGACTGCGGTCCGGGGAAGGCGACAAAGTAAAGCGCCACGCCGATGACGCAGGCGAGCGCGACCACCGCTTCGCCCAGCCATTTGCGCCGTGGCCGCGCCGCATGCAAGCGCTGTTGTTCGCTCTCAAGCGCCGTTCGCGACGCCGCGGTTTGGTCGAGTTGCGAGCTCACTGCGCGGCGCTGCGCAACCAGCGCAGCGGCGCGTTTTTCTCCGGCAAGCCTTTGTTGCAGGGCCGCCTCGGCGCGGCGCTCGGCGGCGAGGCGTTTTTCCGCAACGCCGGTCGCGCGTTGCTCGACCCTGGCACGTGCCTCGACCAGGCTTGTCGCCCCCGCCTCCTCGCGCTCCCTGCCCCTGGCCGCATCGGCCGCCTGCTGCTCGGCCGCAAGCCGCGCCTCGCCGGCGCGCTTTAACGCCGCCTCGGCCCTGGCGCGCTCGGCCGTGGCCACGGCCAGCGCCTGTTCCGCCGCGGCCTGTTGTTGCGCCTTGAGCGTCGCCGCTTCTTCGGTCGCACCACGCTCACCGGCCAGCCGCGCCGCCGCGGCCTCTTGTTGTTCGCGCTCCGTTGCCACTGCGAGCGCCTTGCCGGCTGCGGCGACGCGCGTTTGCTCCAGCGCAAGCGCGCGCGCCTCGGCGTCGGCGCGTTTGGACGCCACCTGCGCGGCCGCGGCATCCGCCGCCGTGCGTTTTTCGACCTCTTGCGTGAGCACAGCCTCGTTCGCCGCTTTCAACTGCGCCGCTTCAAGCTGCGCCTGTTCGGCTTGTTCGCGCTCAGCTGCCGCCAAGCGCGCCGCCTGCTCCGCCGCACTGCGTGCGGCCGCCTGCTCGGCGGCAGCGGCGTCGACCTCGCTGCGCGCGCGCAAGGCGGCGGCCGCCCGCCCGTCGGCTTGCGCGCGCTCCGCAGTGACGGCGGCGGCGTGGGCATCGGCATCGGCAAGAAGGGCGGCCTGCTTTTGCGCCTCCTGCTCGACGCGGGCGCGGCTCTCCGCCTGGTCGCGCAACGCGGTCTCATTCTTGATGCGCTCCTCGGCGGCACGCGCCAGCGCGCGCTCGGCTTCGATGCGCCGGTTCGCCGCGCGCTGTCCTTCCTGCTCGGCCTCCTGGCGCTGCATCGCCACCAGCGCGGCGGCTTTTTCCTGGGTCACGCGCGCCTCGGCCGCCGCAGCCGCGCGCGTCTCCGCTTCGACCCGCTCCCTTGCCAGTATTAGTGCGCGGCTCTCGCTGCTGGCGCGCTGCGCCGCCTGCTCCTGTTGTTCCGCTTCGGCGATGGCACGCGCCTCGGCGGCGAATTTAAGCTGTGCATCGGCCCGCGCCGACTGTTCCGCCGCCCGCATCAATGCCAGGTCTCCCGCGGCGCGCTGCTCGGCTTCATTTTGTGCGGCCGCTTCCGCATCCATTCGCGCCTGTGACTGCGCGGTGGCGGCAGCCTCTGCTTCGATCCGTTCACGGCTGGCCTGTTGCTGCCGCTGTTCGGCTTCAATACGGACGCGTTGCGCCGCCTCGGCGGCGGTTTCGGCCTCAAGGCGAATGGTGGCGATGCGCGCCGCCTCGGCCTCTTCCTGCACGCGGTTTTCCACTGCGGCCGCAGCGAGGCTGTCTGCCGCGACGCGCACATTGGCCGCTTCGAGCGCGCGCGCTTCGGCGACAGCGCGTTCATTTGCCTTTTGCGCCATCTCCTGTTCTATGGCCATGCGCTGCGCGGCTGCGGCCGCGGCCTGCTCATCTGCTTGGGCGCGCAGCAAAGCCTGGGCGGCGGCGCGGGTTTCCACTTCGAGGTGCTCGCGCGCAGCCTGCTGCAGCTCTTGTTCGGCCGCGATGCGCGCGCGCTGCGCCACTTCGGCCGCAGTATCGGCGTCAAGCCGCTCGGCGGCAATGCGCGCCGCTTCGTTGGCCGTCCCGATACGCTCCTGCGCGGCGTGTTGCGCCTGCTCGGCCGCGGCACGCTGCTGTTGCGCCGCTTCAAGCGCCGCGGCCTCGGCGGCGGCGCGCTCCCTCGCGTTTAACGCCGCCTCTTCCTCCATCGCCCGGCGCTGTTCGGCCTGGGCCTGCGCTTGTCGCGCGGCCTCGGCACGCTGCAAGGCTTCGGCAGCGGCGCGCACCTCGGCCTGGCTGCGCTCCTGTGCGACGCGCAACGCCTCGAGATCGGCCTCAGCCCGCGTCTTGGTGCGCCGCGCGGCAAGCGATTCGGCCGCCTCGCGCTCGCGCAGGGCTTCCATGGCATTGCGCTCGGCGGTGGCGCGCTCGAGTGCGGCAAGCCGTGCCAGCTCTTCGGCGGCGCCGCGCCCCTCGGCCAGCCTTGCCGCCTCGAGTTCCTGCGCCCGCGCCTGCTCGGCAACGGCAAGCGCCGTCGATTCGGCCTCAATGCGCGTCTTTGCATCCTCCAGCGCGGCGCGCTCCAGCGCCTCGCGCTCCTCGGCCATGCGCAGCGCCGCCGATTCGGAGGCGACGCGCGCCTCGGCTTCGCGCGCCAGCTTGTCCTCGGCGATTTTTTTCTCACGCGCCGCCTCAAGGGCGCGCTGCTCCGACACCAGGCGCTCGCGCGCGAGGCGGCGCGCCTGCTCCTCGGCGGCCAGCCGCCCGGCCATCAGCGCGGCGGCCTCGGTTTCGGCCTCGGCGCGCTCGCGCGCATGCCGCTCGGTCTTCGCCTCCTGTTCGCGGCGGCTTTCTGCCACGGCGGCCGACTTGCGCTCGGCCTCCTCGCGCGCACGCGATTCGGCAAGCGCCTGCGCCTCGGCGCGTTCACGCTCGGCCGAAACGCGCGCCGCCTTGGTCTCCGCCTCGGCGCGCGAATGGGCGATGCGCCGCAGCTCGGCTTCGGCGGCCTGGCGCTCGCGCGCAAGCTCAAGCGCGCGCTTGTCCTCGGCGGCACGCGCCTGGACCGCGGATTCGGCGCCACGATCGGTGTCGATACGCGCGCGCAGGTCCGCGACCGCCTGCGTCGCCGCGCGCGACTTGGCCGCGCGCGCCACGCCCGAAGCGGCGACCGGCGTGGCATCGCCACCCGCGCCACGCCCTGGCGCCATCTCGCTTTCGCGACGGTCCAGTTCGGCTTGCTTGAGTTTGTCGAAAAGTTTGCTCATGCGTTGAAACGTCGGCATCGGCGCCGGGAAATTACCCGTACCCGGTCGGGACAGGGTGTGTTCACGCCCTGCATTCTACTCGTGCCGCCGCTGCGTTCCGGGTGCACCCTAGGGCGCGTAGAGGCCCTTGATCATGGCGCGATGCGCCACCAATGCCGTCACCGCCTGCAGGATGGGGGCAGCGACGCCCGCGGCGCGTGCAAAGGCAAGCGGCGCCTGCAGCAAGGTCTCAACCTCCATCGGGCGGCCCAATTCGTAATCCTGCAACAGCGAGGGCTTGTGCATCGTTATGGTCGGCGGCATGGGCGTGAGCGCAATGCCGTGTGCCGCACCGATGGCCACACCCTCGGCTACCAGCGCGTTGATGAGCGCGGCCACCGCGGTATCCGCAAACATCACCTTGCTCGGCTGCCCGGTCAAGGCAGCGACCCCGGCGGTCATGTTCACCAGCAGCTTGGCCCAGACCTCGGTACGGATATCCGACACCGGTGGCGAAGCTATGCCCGAAGCCTTAAGCACGGCGCGCAAGGCCTCCAGCCTGGCACTGGCGCGATCGTCGGGTTCGCCCAGCAACAGGCGGTTTTGCTGCGGCGTGGCGTTGGTGACCACGGCGGGCGCAGTCACCGTGTTGGCCGAGTGAATCACACCGCCGACCACCCGCTCCGGGGCGATGGCTCGCGCCAGCACGCCGCCCGGATCCAGCCGCGACAAGTCCGGCGGGCGCGGCCGCGAAGGAGACAAACCCTGCGCATACCACCAGGGCACGCCGTTTTGCGCGAACACCACGAAAGTAGCCGGGCCAAGCAGCGGCGCAACACCGGCGGCAAGGGAAGGCAGGCTGGTGGCCTTGAGGGTGACGAGGATCACGTCCTGTGCGCCAAGGTCCGCCGGCCGCTCGCTCGCACGCACGCGCGCGGCAATGCGCTCTTCCCCGGCGTGCAGCACCACGCCGTTTTCGCGCAAGGCCGCCAGATTGGCACCGCGCGCCACCACCGACACGTCGTTGCCGGCGGCCGCTAGGCGCGCCGCGAAATGCCCGCCGACCGCGCCGGCGCCAAAAATGCAGATTTTCAGGATTCTTCTCCGTGCAGTCGGTACATAAAAACAACCGCCGCTTGGCCGCGGCGAACTTCAAGGTTAATCTTCGCAGAATAACCGGAGACATACCATGCCCGTATTCACCAAAGTCATCCTCTACACCGACAGCGACGGTCGCGCCAGATTTCGCGAGGAACAAATCGCCCTTGACGAGGGCACGCCACAGTCCATGCTGACTGCGGTGCTACCCGCGAGCGGCTGCCAGTTGCGCCAGAGCCCGGTGGGCTTTCGCAGCCAGTTCCACTGCACCGGCAAACCGCAGTGGCTGTTTGTCTTGGGCGGTGAAATGGAAATCGGCCTGCAGGACGGCAGCACGCGCAGTTTCAAGCCGGGCGAGCATTTTTACTCGGCCGACCTGCTGCCTGATGGCGCCACCTTCGATCCCAAGCTGCACGGCCATTGGAGCCGCCAGGTCGGCGCCCATCCCCTGGTGACCCTGTTCGTCAAGGTCTAGCGCGGGGCGCGCCGCGCCGCGTTACTGGTTGAGCTGGATTCCGGAGGTCTTGATCACGCGCGACCATTTGTCGGCTTCGCTGCGGATGAAGGCGGCGAACGCCTCCGATGAAGTCCCCACGACGTCGGCTCCTTGCTTGCCGACGGTCTCCTTGAATTCGGGCGCATTGAACACCCTGGTGAAGTCGCGTTGCAGCCTGGCGACGACCTCCGGAGGCGTCCCGGCGGGCGCGACGATGCCCGACCAGCCCTCGATAACCACGCCCGGATAGCCGCTCTCGGCAATGGTCGCCACTTCGGGGAACACCGCGCTCCTTGCGCGTCCGCACACGGCAACGAGGCGCAGCTTGCCCGAACGGATATGCGGCAGGGCCGCGGGCAGCGTGATGATGGTGAAGTCGGTGTTGCCGGCGATGACATCGAGCAGGGCCGGCGTGTCACCCTTGTTCGGGATATGGCGCATCTTGATACCGGCCTCGCTCGAGAGCAGTTCGGCGCCAAGGTGGCTGAGGTTACCCACGCCCGGCGAACTGTAGTTAAGCCCATCCGGCTTTTGTTTCGCCAGTGCCACCAGGTCGTTCACGGTCTTGACCGGCAGATTGGGATTGGCGACCAGCACAAACGTGATGCCCGTGGTCTGGGTTACCGGCGCAAAATCCTCCAGCGGCTTGTAGGGCATGTCCTTGTAGATGAACTGGTTGACCGTCATCGGGCTGGGCGCGGCCATGGCGATGGTGTAGCCGTCGGGGCGCGCCTTGGCCAGCGCGTCCATGCCGATGATGCCGTTGGCGCCGGGGCGGTTGTCAACGATGACCTGCTGCCCCCAGGATTCGCTGAGCTTTTGCGCCACCATGCGCATCAGGATGTCGGCGCTCGAACCGGCGGCCTGGGCGACGATCAGCCGCACCGGCTTGGTCGGGAAGTCCTGTGCCTGGGCGGCGGGGCACAGCAACAACGCGGCCAGGATGGTTGCGAACAATTTGGACAACTTCGATGACTTGCTCATGTTGCGACTCCTTATCAGTACCTTCCCTCTCTCCCGGCGGGAGGGGGGAAGATTTGTCACGGCTCTGGCGGTGTCATAAACACCGCAATCAGATGCGTCAGGCCGCCGCCTTCCTGCCTTCGGTCTCCCACCAGTGTTTCAACACACCCTTGGTACCGCCCAGCCTTACCGTGTCGCGCAAGCCCTCCGGAATGGGCGGGAAATCGTGCTTGATATCGCGCGTCAGGTTCACAAAGCTGCCGGTGGAAAAATCAACGTCGATGTCATCACCGCCTTCGGCCATATCGCTTACGCCGGCGCACTCGGCCATCAGCATCAGCCCGACGCTGATCGCGCCGCGATAGGTGAGAAAAGGCATCGACTCGCACAGCATGCCGATGCCCATGGCCTGCATCGCAATATAGCCCTGCACGTGCGCCTTGCCCTTGCCGAAGTTGCGTCCGGCAATGATGATGTCACCGGGCTTGGCGCGCTCGCGAAAAGCCGGATCCGATTCCTCGAACAGGTGCGGGATCAGCACCGCCGGATCGGTGACGCGGTCGATGACGTATTTGAAATTCATCACCGGACCGTCATGGCCCATGTCGTGGCCGAACTTGTGGCACTTGCCTTTGAGGCGCCATTGGAATTTTGTGGACTCGGACATCGTCGTCTCCGGAAAGTCTGCGAATCAGTACGAAAGTGAACGCGGATCGGCAATCTTGCCGGCGATGGCCGACACCGCCACGGTGGCGGGGCTGCCAAGGTAGCACTCGGAATCCTTCGCGCCCATGCGGCCGGCGCCGTTGGTAGCCGCCGTCGAAATCGATACCTCGCCCGAGTGCATCAGGCCCAGCACGCCGCCGGCGCAGGGGCCGCAACCCGATTGCAGCATGATTGCGCCGGCCTCCTGGAATACCGACATCAGGCCCTCGTCGGCGAGGCGTTTTGCCGTCTGCACCGAACCGGGCACGACAAACAGGCGCGTTCCGGGTGCGACCTTGCGGCCGCGCAACACCCGCGCAGCGAGCGCCATGTCTTCATACATGCTCGAACCGCAGGAACCGATATAGGCGTGGTTGACCGCTTTGCCGACCACGGTCGACACATCGACCGCGTTCTCCGGGGCACCGGGCAGCGCCACTTGTGGCTCCAATGCCGACAGGTCAAAGCTGAGGTCGGCCTCAAACTGCGCGTCCGCGTCGCTGTAGACCGGCGCGAGATCGCCGACCTTTTTGCCCGAGACGGCGGCGATGCGCTCGAGTACCGCCTTCGAAGGCGGCACGAACACATTGATGGCGTTGATTTCGGTCGGCGTGTTGCACAGCGCGACGCGCTGCTCCAGGGCGAATTCATCGAGGCCGGGCCCGGCGAGTTCAAGCACGCGATAGGTGATGTCGGTGCCCCAGTCGCCTTTTTCACCACCGGCCAGGTGCTTGGAGACGCGAAAGCCGACGTCGCGCCCGTACACGCCCGGGCGCAGCTTGCCATTGAGGGTGAGGCGCACGCTCTTGGGTACCAGCGTCCATAGCGTGCCCATGGCGAGCACCGAGGTGACCTCGCTGCCGGCACGCAGGCCGAAGGCGCCGACCGAACCGAAGTTGGTGACGTGCATGTCGTTGGCAAAAATGAACATGCCGGGCATCACCATGCCGGTCTCGATCGGGAACACGTGGCCGTGGCCGCCCTGGCCGACGTCGAAGAAATTCCTGATCTTCCAGGTCTTCGCGGCCGAGCGGATATTGACGCCGCGCTGGGCGGCGCGCGGCGTGGTGTAAATCACCTCGTGGTCGGTGACAAACACCACCTTGTCGGCGTTGCGCACGCGGTCTATGCCAAGCTCGTCGAGCATTTTCTTGCTGTTTTCTACCTGGCCGTCGTGCAGGAACACCAGGTCCGGGTCCGGGTGCACGACGTCGCCGGGCTTTACCGAAGCCAGGCCGCAGGCGCGCGCGATGATTTTTTCAGTTGCGGTCATTCCCATTGCAATTCTCCGTTTTACTTTGGACGCAGGGCTTCAGCCCTTCATGGCCTTGAGCGCGGCCACCGCCGCCTCGGGCGCGAACTTGCTCGCGCCGTTGATCAGCATGTCTGGGAGGTTGCCCAGGATGAGGCAGTCCTCGCGCATCCTGCCGCCGCATTTGTGCACCCGATCGGCAATTTCCGCCATGGCCTTTTTGACGGCCGGATGGTTCTGGTCGCCCGGGTAGCCCAGACTTTGCGCGAAATCATTGGCGCCGATGTAAATGCAGTGGATGCCCGGTACGGTGCAGATCTTCTCGATGTTCTCCATGCCCTCGACATCCTCGATCATCGCCGCGACAAAAATATTGTCGTTGCTCTGGCGGTAATACGCGGGCATGTCGGGGATGCCGATCTGGTAATTGACGCCGCGCGCACCGCCCAGCGAGCGCGTGCCCATAGGGCCGAAATAGCAGGCGCTCACCAGCTGGCGCGCATCGGCCTCGGTCGCCACATGCGGTGCGACGATGCCGCGAATGCCGCGATCGAGGCGGCGGTTGACGGTGGCCGAACTGACGTCGGGCACGCGCGCAATCGGCGTCATGCCCACCAGGTCGGCGGCACGGCAAATGTCGTCAAGGTCGGTATTGCCGAACACGCCGTGCTCGTCATCAATCAGCACATAATCAAAATCAAGTACGCCGAGCATCTCGACAATGGCGGGCGCAGGAATGGTCAGCCTGAAACCATGCGCCTTGCGCCCTGCGGCGACGGCTTGGTTGATGCGGTTTGGACGGGTCACGTGGCGTACTCTCCCTGGACGGCCGGCTCTGCGGCCGGTAAGGCAAAAATTGTAACACCCCGACGTCGGCACTCATGCATACGTTCAAAGGGCAATCCGGCATAAGCGGGTGGCGACGCCCGGTGCCCCTCCGCGGGCGACCCTTATCGTCAAGGTCTGGCTCCGGGCACTGCGGCGGCACCACCGGCCCGAGCCCGATCCCCCGGCGCATGCGTCAGCCGAGCGTAAAATAAAAGTTCGCGCCCCGGCCTTCCTCGCTATCGGCCCAGACCCTGCCGCCGTGCTTGTCGATGATGCGCCTGACCAGGGACAGGCCGATGCCGCTTCCCTCGAAATCCTCGCGCCTGTGCATCCGGCGAAAGGGTTCGAACAGGTTCTTGACGTACTCCATGGAAAAACCCGCGCCGTTGTCACGCACAAAAAACACACGCTCGCCGTCGCACAATTGGACACCGACCCGGATGTGCGCCTCGGCCACCCTGGCGCTGAACTTCCACGCGTTGCCAATGAGGTTTGCCAGGACAATCTCGATCAACGCCTCATCGCAGTTGGCGGTCATCTGCGCATCCAGTTCGACGGCCACCTTGCGCTGCGGGTGCGCCTCGGTCAACGCGGCGATCACCTTGCCGGCGACCTGTCCCAGGTTAAGGTCTTTTCGCCGCACTTTTTGCCGTGAAACGCGGGCCAGGTCGAGCAGGCCATCGACCAGTTCGCCCATGCGCAGTGCGCCCTCGCGAACGCGGCGCAGGTAACTTAGCGCCGTCACATCCAGTTTGTCCGCGTTCTCCTCGATTACGATCGCACTGAACGAGTTGATCGCACGCAGCGGTGCGCGCAGGTCGTGCGCGACAGAATAACTGAACGCTTCGAGCTCCTTGTTGGCGGTTTCGAGCTCGGCGGTGCGCAGCGCAACGCGCGTTTCGAGCCCGGCGTTCATTTCTTCCAGTTGCGCCTCGTGCCTTTTGCGCTCGGTGATGTCCTCGAATATGGCAATGGCGAACGGCACCATGCCATCGTCGACGCGTACCAGCGACACGCTAAGGCCGACCCAGACTATCACGCCGTCCTTGCGCAGATAGCGCTTTGATTTGGTGAAGAATTGAATTTCACCGCTAACCAGTTGCTTCCATTCAAGCTCGGTTGCATCGACGTCCTCCGCATGCGACAGATTGCGCGGCCTCAGGCCGACCAGCCCACCCCGGCCATAACCAAGAATGGTCTCCAGTTTTTTATTGGCAAACATGATCCGGGCAGAAAGATCTATGTGTGCGATGCCTGCTGGTGCCTGGTCGAAGGTCGCCTGCAACACCCTCTGGCCCGCCCTGAGTTCGTCCTCCGCTTGCTTTTGCGCTGCGCGCGAACGCAGGGTCTGGATGCCAAACGCGAGGTCGCGCGCCACGCCATCGAGCAGCGCCATCTCCGCGGCGCCAAAGGCGTCGGCTTCGGCGGCGAACACGGCAAACACACCTATGGTCTTACCCTCGAGCACAAGCGGCAGCGTGGCCGCGGCCTGGTGCCCCGCCCCGAGCGCGAGCGCCCGCCAGGGCGCGAAGTCGCTTGCGGTGTGCAGATTTTGCGTAACCTGCGGCCTGCCGCTGCGCACCGCCTTGCCTGAGAGCCCGCGCCCGCACTCATCGTCAGCCCAGGAAATCCGCGCTTTCGACAGGTATCCGACATGGTCTCCGGCCGAAGCCACCGCCTCGATGTTGCGCGCTTCATCGTGCCGCGCAAAGCCCACCCAGGCCATGCTGTAGCCGGCCAGTTCCACGGCAATGCGGCACATGCCCTGCAAAAACTGCGTCTCATCGGTGGCACGCGCCAGTGTGCGGCCCGATTCAGACAAGACCCGGCACGCGCGTTCAATGCTGCGCAGCGTGTCCTGTTCGTTCTGGCTTGTGGCGGCGTCCGACATGCTGGGTGGCTATGCTTTCCTGTCCTGTCAGCGTCAAACCCCGTCGACGCCGCGAGCAAAATTAAGGGAAACGCTGGACAAGTGCGTCATCCCTGTGACGCGGGCCACGGGGTGGCGGCGCGATTTGCAGAATTAACGAAGCGGGAAGCGGTCCGGCGCAGGCAAAATCTGTTTTCGTATCGCAAATACCAGCGCACGACAATACCCCTATCCTCCGCTTTTGTCGCCATTGGCGTCCTGCCAACAGGGGTATTTTTCCGGCCTTGTTCTTTCCGCGGCACCCGGTTGACTGCGCCGGTGGCCGATGCGCTCTAAAATAGCCGGAGCAACCCGCTCCCGCCTCACCCACCAGGCACCGACCGTGGCCACCGAAATCGAATTCAAGCTGGCAATCGCGCCCGCAGACGCGGCCGCGTTCAAACGCCACCCGCTGCTCGCGGCGCTGCGGCCGCTGCGCCGGCGCATGCTCAACACATACTTTGACACGCCGGAACTCGCCCTCGCCGGCAAGCGCATGGCGCTGCGCCTGCGCCGCGCCGGCGGCAAATGGCTGCAGACGCTCAAGGCGGTCGGGACCGGCGGCGCCGCCGCCGGCCTGCACCGTCGCAGCGAGTGGGAATACCCGCTCGCCACGGGTGCGCTCGATCTCGCGCTATTCAGTGGCAGCGCCCTTGACGCCCTTAAGGCCGACAGGCTCGCGGCGCAACTTCGTCCGGTCTTCACCACCGATTTCATGCGCACTGCATGGATCGTTGAACCGATGCCGGGGACGCGCATCGAAGTGGCGCTTGACCAGGGCCGCATTGCAAGCGGGTCGCGCGAGCTCGTCATTTCGGAGGTTGAACTCGAACTGCTGGAGGGGGACGCCGCGGCCCTCTACGACCTCGCGGCACAACTGCAGCAGCAGGTGGCGCTGTGCCCGGACAGCGTGAGCAAGGCCGAGCGCGGTTACCGCCTGTTCCGCAACGAGGCCTATCGCCCGGCAAAATTTGCCGTGCCAAAAATCAGCGCCACGCTCATGCCGCATGCGGCCTTGCGCCTGTGCGTGCGCGCCTGCCTCGCCCAGATGGACGCCAATACGCCCGGCGTGCTGGGCCGCTCGCGTGACAGCGAGTTCCTGCACCAGGTGCGTGTGGCACTGCGGCGCATGCGGGCGATCCTCAATCTCGCCGGGCAGGACGATGCGCCGGCAGGGGCGCTGGCCGACGCCATAAGGCCGGTTGCCGTGACGCTTGGCGCGGCGCGCGACTGGGATGTTTTTATCGAGGAGTCGCTGCCGCCCCTGCTGCGCGCATGGAGCGGGCCGGGCGGCAATGCGCTGCTGGCGCGGGCGCGGCGGCGGCGCACACTGGCGCGCGAAACGGCGCGCCGGATGCTCAGTGAGCCAAACTGGTACGCGACCCTGCTCGCTTTATCGCGCTGGCTGGACGCAACGGCGGCGCCGGCCGTGCCGTCACCCGCGCTGCTGCCCTTCGCCGCCGACTACATCGGCAGGCGCCACAAGCACCTGCTGCGCAAGAGTGCCGGGCTTGCATCACAGCCGCCCGAACAACGCCATCGCGCGCGCATCGCGGCGAAAAAATTGCGCTATGGCAGCGAATCGTTTGCCGCGCTGTTCGCGGCAAAACCGGTGCGCAGCTACCTCGCGCAACTGGTGGTGGTGCAGGATGCGCTGGGCCTGGTCAACGACTCGGAAAGCGCACTGCAGCTGACCGGCGAGCTGGCCGCCCCGGCCGAGCTTGCGCTGTTCGCCAAAGGCTGGTTTGCCGGCCGCGACGCGCGCGAACTCGAAACGGCGGTTGCAGCGCTGAAGCTGCTGGCAAAAAACAAACGCTTCTGGAAGCGCTAGGCGGCAACGCGCAATCGGCTGGAAACCTCTGCCAAGCGGGCATGGCGCTTACTTAAGCAAACTTCGTCATTCCTGGGCCGCGAAGCGGAACCCGGAATCCATGGGGTTCGTCGATTAAGTACAAACCCAACCCCATGGATCCCCGCTTCCGCGGGGATGACGATTATGGCGAGGGGTAAAGCGCTTAAGTAAGTACCCCTGGGGCCGGATGGGCATTTCTAACCGAAGACGGGTGAAAAACAGCACCCCGGACTAGCCACGCGTCGCCTTCCACGGGCCGGAGCCGGTCGATGACTTGAACGTGCCCTCGATGCTGTTGCCCGCCACGCGACCCGTGTACTGCGTACCGTTGGCGCTAAAGCTGATCTGGTCGGCACTCAATTTGCCGTTGGCCAGCGGCGCCGCGCCCATGGTGCCGCTGATCATCTGGTATTCCTGCTTGAGCACGAGGTCGCCCTGAACGCTCTTCCAGCTGCCCTCCACTTTTGCCGGCACGATCCAGAGAAAGGCGGTGCAGTAAGAGCCGCAACCGAGTTCCACCGTCTCATCCGGTGTCCAGTCGCCCATCCGAAAGGTGTTGGAGACAATGCGCGTACCCGGTTTCATGGTGAGGATGGTCGGGCGCAACTTGACGTTGAGGTCGGGCAGCAGGAATAGCGTGATCACCGTCGCCTTGGTGAGGTCGGTCAGGAAAATGTCGCCCTCGACAAAAGTGGCGAGCCCCTTGGTGCCGGCCTGCTCGGCGTTGCGCCGCGACAACAGCACCATGTCCGGGTTGTACTCCACACCCAGCGCGCGCACGCCGCGCTTGGCTGCGGCGATGACGGTGCGGCCGTCGCCCGACCCAAGGTCCATCAGGTAGTCGGCGGGGGTGACCTTGGCCATGTCGAGCATCTTGTCCACCAGTTGGTCGGGCGAGGGCACCCACACCACGTCCTTGCCCGACTGGCCTACTTCGGGCTTGTAATCGGGCTTTGCCTGCGCCTGGACATGTGTCGGCACGGCAACGGCCATGGACAGCAGCAACGCAGCGAGCAGGCGGCGGGCGAAAAATACGCGGGGCGTCAACATCGGTGTCTTCTCCATCTGGGGTTGGGCGGGATCGCTGCGGGATATGCGCAAATGCGCCGCTATTGTCCAATGCCGGCCGCGGGCTGCAAAGCTATTGCCATGCTGCGGCCTAGTCGGCGCGTATGCCGACCTCGCGAATGAGCTTGCCCCACTTGGCCGTCTCGGCGGCGACAAAGGCGGCGAACTCCCCTGGCGTGGTGGCGGTAAAACGCGCGCCCTCGGCGAGCATGCGCTGGCGCACATCGGGACTGCGCATCACTTCCAGTATGCCGGCGTTGAGTTTTGCGGTCACCGCCGGCGGCATGCCGGCCGGGCCGAACACGCCTATCCAGTTATTGACCTCGAAGCCCACCAGGCCCGACTCGGCCAGCGTCGGCCCTCGGGCGCCGCCGCCGAGCGGTTAAGCCCGAGCACCGCCACGCCTTTCAACTTGCCCGCCTTCACATGCGGCAGCACCGTGGGCATGGTGGCAAAGACCATCTGTGTCTGGCCGGCCAGGAGGTCGGTGATCGCCGGCACGTTGCCCTTGTAGGGGATGTGCGCGATGTTGACGCGCGCCATCGAATTGAACAATTCACCGGCCAAGTGGCTCGCCGTGCCGACTCCGGCCGAACCGTAACTCAACTTGCCCGGCTGCGCGCGCGCGATGGCGATGAGCTCAGCCGGCGTGCTGGCCCCGACCGACGGATGCACGGCGAGCAGGCTCTCGGCCTCGAGCACCAGCGCCACCGGCGTGAAATCCTTCACCGGGTCATACGGCATGTTGCGAAACAGGCTGACGTTGACCGCCTGCGTGCCTATGCTGCCCATGAGCAGCGTATAGCCGTCGGCCGGCGCCTTGGCCACGAGGTCGGCGCCGATGTTGCCGCCGGCACCCGGACGGTTCTCCACCAGCACCGACTGGCCCCAGGCCTCGGACAGTTTCGCGCCGATGATGCGCCCGAACACATCGGCGATGCCGCCGGCGGGGAATGGCACGATCAGGCGGATGGGTTTTTGCGGATAGGTTTGCGCCACCGCGGGGCCTGCGCTTATCGCCAGGCTGGCGAGGCAGGTTAAGAGGATAACCATCAGTTGACGGCGAGGCATGGGGACTCCGGGGGTGGATGGCGCTGACGGTGTCATGCTAGCACTTTGGGTTTTGCTGGTTGTTTGTTTGCTGCGCGGGCGGTTTCTTTCTTTTGAGTTGGGTGGTTTCACTCCCCTGCGGGGAGCGAGTCACTTTCTTTTGCGTTCGCCAAAAGAAAGTAACCAAAGAAAAGGCGACCCCACGTCGCCGCCGCCTGCGGCGGTTCCCTCCGGTGCTCGTCGAAGCGGGCCGGCGCATAAACTCGGCCCACAAAAACGTGGGCCTCAGACATATGCGCCGGACTTCCCCCGCTTCGCCTGCGCTCCTCGGCGGCGCCGAAGGGGAGGCAGGTCAAAACCACTGCGGTGCGAAGGCCATAGGCGATGTTTTGCGGCACAATGGACCGACGGTCAAAGGAGCGCTCTTTGATGGTGCAAACTGTCAACTATTTTGTCACCTAAATTTTGTCAACTAAAAAGTCAACCAACACACGTTATGCCTCATGAAACAAACCGCTGGACACCCATACTCCCGGGGCGTATAGTCGTTAAATGTTCACCGTTGTCGAAACTTTCGTTTTTGAGAAGCAATGGACTCATTACTGGAGTGAAGACGAACGTGGCGAATTTGCTGCATATATCGCTGAGTCTCCCAATGCCGGTGACGTGGTACCCCAGTC
>CAMAWC010000062.1 GCA_945861875.1 Bordetella parapertussis | reverse complement strand
GTGATCTCAACCTCCATCGGCGCCCTCTATCTTGCCGGTATCATTCCCGGCCTGCTCATCGCCGGCGCGCAGATGGCCACGGTGCACGTCTATGCGGTGCGGCGCAAATACCCGGTCTATCCGCGCGCCACGGCAAAGGAATTTTTTGTGTCGATGCTCGAATCGGTGCCGGCGCTGATGACCCCGTTCATCATCGTCGGTGGCATCCTGCTCGGCTGGTTCACGCCAACCGAGTCGGCGGCGGTGGCGGTGATTTACGCGCTGGTGTTGTCGATGTTCATTTATCGCGAAATGGACATGAAGCATCTTTACACCGCGCTGTCCGAGACCGGCAAGCTGTCGGCCATTGCGCTGTTTTGCGTCGGCACGGCCTCGGCCTTCGGCTGGCTGCTCGCCTACTACCAGATCCCGCAGGCGCTGTTGGCCAATGTCACCTCCTGGGGCCTGGGCATCATCGGCGTGGGCTTTTTAATCGCCTTTGCTTTCCTCGTGGTCGGCTGTTTCCTCGATGCCATCCCGGCCATCATCATCGTCGGCACCACGCTGCAGCCGCTGGTGGCTTCGGTAAACATGCATCCGGTGCAGTTCGCCATCATCGGCATTGTCGCGCTTGCCTTCGGCCTGGTCACCCCGCCCTACGGCCTGTGCCTGATGATCGCCTGTTCGGTGGCCAAGGTGCGCCTGCGTTACGCCCTCAAGGACACCCTGATCATGCTGGTGCCGATGTTACTGGTGTTGGTGGCGCTGATCCTCTGGCCGGAAGTCTCGCTGTTCCTGCCGCGGCTGATTTCGCCCGAACTGCTTAAATAGGCCGACCATGACCGATCTCTCCCGTTTCAGCCTCGCGGAAAAATACGCACTTGTCATAGGCGGCACCAGCGGCATAGGCAAGTCGATCGCCCGCGGTTACCTGGATGCTGGCGCGCGGGTGATCATTGCCGGGCGCAACCTTGAAAAGCTGCAGGGTGCGCTCGCCGAGTTAAAGCCGCATGGTGAGGTGTTCGGCTACCAGGCCGATGTCAGCGCCGAGGCCGGCTTGCGCGGCCTGGTCGCCACCACGCTGAAGGAGCACGGCCGCATCGATGTGCTGGTGAATTGCCAGGGTATCATCCTGCTCAAACCGGCCGAGGCCTTCACCCCGGCCGACTGGAACGCGGTCATCGACATCGACCTGAAAAGCGTGTTTTTCGCCTGCACCGAGGTCGGCCGGCACATGCTCGAACGCGGGCGAGGGGCGATCATCAACATTGCGTCGTTGGCGTCGCATCGCGGTTGGCCGAAGAGCGCGCTGTACGCTATCTCCAAGGCCGGTGTGCTCAGCCTGACGCAGACGCTGGGGGCGGAATGGGCGGCGCGCGGCGTGCGCGTCAACGCCATTTCTCCCGGGTTTTTCATGACCGAGCTCAACCGCGACAAAATGTCGGCAGAACGCAAGGCACTGGCGCTCTCGCGCACGCCAGCCGGGCGCTTTGGCGAGGTCGACGAACTGGTCGGAGCAGCGATTTACCTGGCTTCCCCGGCGGCAAGCTATGTCACCGGCGAGGCCCTCGCGGTTGACGGCGGGTTTCTCGCGACCGGGCTGTAGCGGTGCTTTAGTTCCCCGCCGGAAACGCGGCGGAAGTTCATTGATTTGACAATCAAGATTGCCCATCAGCGGCATATCCAATACATTGCCCTGCAGGCGCTAGGGGTTTTTTGCGCCGCTGTTCCGGATGGAATGTACCAAGAGGATTCGCCATGCCGTACCCCCGTTTCTTTTACGCCACGCCGGACGCATGAGCGCCGATTGCTTTGACTTGTCCGGCCGGGTGGTAATCGTTACCGGCGGGGCGTCGGGCATCGGCAAGGTGTATTGCGAACGCCTGGTCGGCGCGGGCGCGAAGGCGGTGCTGGCCGACCTGGACGATGGACTTGCGACACGCGTGGCCAAGGCCATGAGCGCCGATGGCAGCCAGGCCCTTGGGGTGGGTTGTGATGTTGCAGATGCAAAATCAGTCCAAGCCATGGTGGATGCCGCAGTGGCGCATTTTGGCCGCATCGACGGCCTCGTCAACAACGCCGCGCTGATGAGCACGCTGCCACGCGGGCCCTGGCATGAAATCGAGGAAGCGGACTGGGATCGAGTGATGGCGGTCAACCTGCGCGGCCTGTTCCTGTGCAGCCGGGCCGTCTACCCGCACATGAAGCGCCGGGGCGGCGGGCGCATCGTCAACATATCTTCCAACCGTGTCTGGGAAGGCACGCCCAACCGGCTGCATTACACGACATCCAAGGCGGGCGTGATCGGCTTTACGCGGTCGCTTGCGCGCGAGGTGGGTGACGACAACATCACCGTCAACGCCATTACCCCGGGGTTTACCGCCAGCGAAACCCAGGTGGGCGGCAGTGATCCGGCCTACCTGGCGCGCATGGCTTCACTGAATGAACGCAAGGCGCTCAAGCGCACGCAGATGCCCGACGATCTCGTCGGGACATTGCTGTTTTTGTTGTCAGACGCCAGCGCTTACATAACCGGCCAGACCATCAATGTCGATGGCGGCGCAATGATGCATTGAATGACTGCGGCCGGTTTCGCCCACTTCGTCATGCCGGGGCGCGCAGCGAACCCGGCATCCATGGGGCTCGTGGATGGGCAGAGTTTTACCCCATGGATTCCGGATCGCGCTACGCGCGTCCGGAATGACGAAGTGAAGGACGATATGAACCGAATTTTGAAGGAGGCGGCATGAACACAGTGGCGGCAACAGGCATGGAGGTAAAGCCGGTTTGCCCGGCAATAGGCTCAGAGGTCAGCGGCATCGATTTGTCCCGGCCGCTCACAGATGCGCAGTTCAGGCGCATCGAGCAGGCCTGGTACGACGGCCTTATCCTGCTGTTTCGCGGCCAGCATCTTGACGAGGCGCAGCAGGTGGCGTTTTGCGAACGCTTTGGCTCCCTCGCCGGGGTGCTGAACAAGCATACCGGTCGCGGCACCCATCCTTCTGTGATGTACATCTCCAACATAAAGGAAAACGGCCAGTTGATCGGCGCGTTGCCCGACGGCGAGGTGTATTTTCATTCAGACCAGTGCTATGTCGAGCGGCCGGCGATGGCGACCATGCTGTACGCCATGGAAATCCCGTCCAGGGGTGGTGACACCCTGTTCGCCAACATGTACACCGCCTACGACACGCTGCCGGAGGCGCTGAAGCAAAAACTCGACGGTCTTGTCGCCGAAAACGTCTATGACTACGAGGCAAGCGGCACCACGCGCGGCTCCAAGATCAAGGAGGGTGTGAAGCACTTCGCCCATCCGGTGTTCCGTACCCATCCTGTCACCGGACGCAAGGCGCTTTACGTCAACCGCCTGATGACCGACCACATCGTCGGCCTGCCCTTGGCCGAGAGCAACGACATCCTGCACTTTTTATTTGATCATGCCGAAAAGCCGGAATTCACCTACGCGCACAAGTGGCGGGTGGGTGACCTTCTGCTGTGGGACAATCGCTGCACCTTGCACGCGCGCAGCGACTTTGACGCGAGCGAGCGCCGTAAAATGCGGCGCATTACCGTGCTGGGCGAAAAACCTTACTAGTCCTTATTGAAAGAACGCATGTCCAACATCAAACTCAGCCTCGCCATCGGCGATTACGACCACGTCCGCGACCTGCTTGACGGGACCGTCCGTGCCGAGGGCATAGACCTCACGGTGCTGCGCCTGCCCATAGAGGAGATTTTTTACCGCTTTATAAAAAACCGCGAATGGGATGTCTCCGAAACCTCGTTCGGCAAGGTGGTGTCGCTCGCCTCGCAGGACGACAAGGGCCTGGTGGCCATCCCGGTGTTTCCCTCGCGCGTGTTCCGTCATTCGTCCATTTATGTGCGCAGCGACAAGGGCATCACCAAGCCGGAGGACCTCAATGGCAAGCGCATCGGCGTGCCCGAGTGGGCGCAGACCGCCTCGGTATACTCGCGTGGCATGCTGGCGCACGAATACGGTGTCGACCTCAAGTCCATCCACTGGCACCAGGGCGGCGTCAACGAGGCCGGCCGCGTCGAGAAGGTCAAGTTAAAACTCCCCGAGGGCATGAAGTACACGGTGGTGAAGGACAAGTCGCTGTCGGAAATGTTGCTTGCCGGTGAGCTTGACGCGGTGTTGTCGGCGCGACCGCCGCAGCCGTATGCCGATGGCGACAAGCGCGTGCGCCGCATGTTCGAGGATTACCGCACGGTGGAGCTTGCCTACTGGAAAAAAACCGGCATCTTCCCGATCATGCACGTGGTGACCATGCGTCGCGAGGCCTACGAGACCAATCGGTGGGTTGCGATGAACCTGTTGAAGGCTTTTACCGAGTCCAAGAATCGCAGCCTGAAACGCATGGCCGATATCACCGCCTCGTTTTATCCGCTGCCCTGGATGGACCAGAACACCACCATCTCGCGCGAACTGCTGGGCGATGACCTCTGGCCTTACGGCATAGAGGGCAGCCGCAAGACGCTGGAGGCCTTCACGCAATACGCCTTCGAGCAGGGCGTATGCCACCGCAAGGTCGCGGTGGAGGAGATGTTCGCACCCGAGGTGCTGACGACGTTCAAGGTATAAATGGCTGCAAAGCCGCACCAGTAGGCGGTTTCCAGCTGATGGCATGTTAAAAGGAGGTTTTAGGTGCAGTCATTTGATTTGGTGATATTGGGTGGCGGCCTAGCGGGCCTCACCGCCGGTAACCGTGCCCTGGAACTGGGGCTATCGGTGGCGCTGGTCGAGCAGGGCGAGGGCGCCCAGTATCCGTGCAATTCGCGTTTTTCCGGCGGTATTCTGCATCTCGCATTTCAAGACGTGAAGGACGCCCCCGATTCGCTGCGGCGTGCCATGAGTGACGCGACTTACGGCTTCGCCGATGCGGACGCCGCCGGCGCCCTTGCAGACGGCGCGGCCAGGGCGGTGGACTGGCTGCAAAAGGAAGGCGCCAAATTCATCCGCGTCGGCGCGGTTGTCTGGCAGCGCTGGGTCCTCGCGCCGCCGCGACCGATTACTCCCGGCCTCGATTGGAACGGGCGGGGGCCGGATGTCACGCTGCGCACCTTGATGGACAATTTCAAGCGCCGGGGCGGTCAGGTGTTCCACGGCAGTGTTGCCACCGGACTGATGGAACGCGATGGCGTCTGTGTCGGCCTCAAGGCCGTCAGCCAGGGCAAGGAGGTGGCTTTTGAGGGTGGTGCTGTCCTTGTTGCGGATGGCGGATTTCAGGCCAATCTGGAATTGCTCGGGCAGAATATTTCGCCGCAACCCGAAAAAGTTCTGCAACGCGGCGCCGGCAATGCGCACGGCGCCGGTTTGCGCATGGCGCAGGCCCTGGGTGCCGATGTGTCCGACCTGTCCACCTTTTACGGACATCTGCTGGTACAGGACGCATTTTCCAACCCGAAGTTATGGCCTTATCCGCAACTGGATGAGCTGGCGACGGCGGGCATGGTCGTGAACAAATCGGGCGAGCGTGTCGCCGACGAGGGCATGGGCGGGGTCAACCTCGCCAATCAGATTGCGCGCCGCAAGGATCCGCATGATTGCTTCGTCGTGTTTGACGATGCCATCTGGAAAACGGCGGGAACCGTCCATCGCATTCCGGCCAATCCCAATCTCGTTCGCGCTGGTGCGAAATTCATTTCCGCCGCTACGCTTGAGGCATTGGCCGAATTGATGAAAGTGCCGCAGGATGCATTTCTGCGCACGATTACGTCGTACAACGAAGCGGTGGGCGCCGGGAAAACCGCGGAGCTGAACCCGCCCCGAACGACGGCGAAACATGCGCCCATGAAGATTGCCCAAGGGCCGTTCCACGCGCTGCCGGTGTGCAGCGGCGTCACCCACACGACCGGGGGCATCCTCATTGACAAACATGCCCGCGTCCGCCGCAAAGGCGGGGGCACCGTGCCGGGGCTTTACGCGGCCGGGTCCGCGGTGGGTGGCATAGAGGGCGGTCCGCAGGCGGGCTACGTCGGCGGACTGATGAAGGCGCTGGTGCTCGGGATGCTCGCGGCGGAACATGTTGCCGCACAAGGCAGGTGAAACCACGCGCCGGCCGTGCTTTGCATTTATGAAGAAATGAATCGAAGGAGGAAGATTGTGAGCACCCTGTTCAGACTGACCCTGGTTGCCGTGCTCGCATGGTTTGCGCAAGTTCCGGCGTTTGCGCAAGCCTATCCGGTCAAGCCGGTACGCATCATCGTGCCCTTTGCGCCCGGTGGCAGCGCTGATGGCGTGGCCCGACCCCTGGCAGAAAAACTCGGCGCCCTCCTCGGGCAATCATTTCTGGTCGAAAACCGTCCCGGCGCACTGGCCACGATCGGGGCGTCTTTTGTCGCAAAGGCGGAGCCGGACGGGTACACCTTGCTCCTGATGCCGGGGACTCACGTGCTCGCACCCCGGCTGCTCAAGTCCGTCCCGTTTCATCCCTTGAATGATTTCACGCCGGTATCGACGCTCGCGTTTGCTCCCTATGTGATTTTCGCGGCAAGGAATTTGCCATTTACATCGCTCAAGGAACTGGCTGCGTACGCACGGGAAAATCCGGAGAAACTTTCCGTCGGTATTGTCGATGCCACCAGCCGACTCGCGCTCGAATCAATGAGCCAGGCCGGGAACTTCAAGCTGACCTTCATCAACTACAAGGGGGGCGGACCGATCACCGGTGACGTCGTCGGCGGACATCTCGGTCTTGGCATTACCACGCCGGTGGCGGTACAGGCGTTCCACAAAGACCGCAAAGTGACGGCGCTGGCGATTACCTCGCCCAAGCGCCTGGGCAGCATGCCGGACGTGCCAACGGTGGCTGAAGCCCTGGGTATCGCGCAATTTGATTCGCAGACCTGGTTTGCGCTGGCCGGCCCCGCCGGGATGCCGCGTGCAGTTGTTGATCGTCTGCAGCGTGCCGTTGCCCAGATCGTCGCCGATCCCGACATGCGCGAACGTATGCTGGTCATGGGAATGGCACCGGCTGAAGACACCACCCCGGAAGCGCTCACCAGTCTCATGAAGTCGTTTGCCCAGCGCAACGGGGCCTTGATGGATGCGGCCAAGATGACGCCTGAATGAGTCCGGTCGGGTTTTCCGGCCGGATGCTGAAAAGGGATTGATCGGCCGTTCAATCTTGTTTCAAGGCGCGGTCGCGTATAGATTGTGGATGCGGTAAAGACGCCCAAGGCGCACCGATACACGTATAAAAGCTGTTCCCGTGGACCAAGCTCCCGGTCCGGGGCACCAAAGGAGGAGTACAAATGGGCAATATTCTCAGGTTCGCAATAATCGCCGTCTTGATGATGACGCAATCTGCGCTGGCGCAAACCTATCCCACAAAGCCGGTGAAGATCATTGTGCCCTTTGCGCCGGGCGGCAGTTCGGACGGTTCGATGCGGCCAATTGCCGAGAGGTTGAGTGCCCTCCTCGGGCAGCCATTCATCATTGAGAACCGGCCCGGCGCGCTGGCGACTATCGGTGCAAATATCGTCGCCAAGGCCGAACCCGACGGTTATACGCTGCTGTTGATGCCCGGCACCCATGTCCTGGCTACCCGCATGATGAAATCCGTGCCCTACCATCCCTTCAACGATTTCACGCCGATAGCGAACCTGGTCTTTTCACCCTACGTCGTGACCGCGGCAAAGAAGCAGCCTTTTACCACGCTCAAGGACATGGTCGCCTATGCCAAGGCGAACCCGGGAAATCTGATGATAGGGAATTCAGACATCGTCACCTGGCTTGCGGCGGAAATGCTGGGCCAGGTCGCCAATGTCAAATTGACCCATGTAAATTACAAGGGTGGCGGGCCGGTTGCGGCTGACGTTGTCGGCGGCCATCTGCCACTGGGCATGGCCTCGACCGTCGCGGTGCAGGGCTTTCTCAAGGATCGCAAGGTAACCGGGCTTGCCGTCACGTCGCCCAAGCGCATCGGCAGCATGCCCGATATTCCCACCGTCGCCGAAGCCCTTGGCGTCAGCTATGACGCCCAGACCTGGTATGCACTGGCGGGTCCGGCCGGCGTGCCGCGCCCCATTGTCGATCGCATCCAGCGCGCGGTGGCGCAAGTGCTGATGGAACCGCAGGTGCGCGAGCGTCTTACGCTGATGGGTGTTGAACCGGCAGAGGACACCACGCCCGAGGGCATGGCCAACCTGATGAAGACGTTTTCGCAAAAAAATATCGCGTTGATGGACGCCGTCAATTTTCAGGCCGAGTAGGCCTGCACATTTAGGGGAACTGGAAATGCGTGTCTTTTTGCGATATTGCGTTATCGTGGGATTGGCGCTGGCCCAGCCGGCGATGGCGCAGACGTATCCGGTCAAGCCGGTGCGCGTCATCGTGCCGTTCGCGCCCGGTGGCAGCGCCGACGGCACGGCAAGGCCCATCGCCGAGCGGCTGGGCGCCTTGCTTGGGCAGACCTTTGTCGTGGAAAACCGCCCCGGCGCTCAGGGCGTGATCGGCGCGTCCATGGTTGCCAAGGCCGACCCGGACGGCTACACCCTGCTGTTGGTGCCCGGGACCCATGTGCTGGTGCCGCTGCTGACCAACTCGGTGCCTTACCATCCGCTCAACGACTTTACGCCGGTTTCCAATCTGGTTTTCGCGCCCTATGTGATTATGTCGGCGACCAACCAGCCCTTCACGTCGCTGAAGGACATGGTCGCGTACGCCCGGGAAAATCCCATGAAGCTGGCGATCGGCAACTCCGAGGTCACCACCCGTCTTGCCGCCGAATCGCTTAGCCAGGCCGGCAACATCAAGCTGACGCACGTGAACTACAAGGGCGGTGGGCCGATCGCCGCCGACGTGCTTGGCGGACATCTTGCGCTGGGGGTGGCCACGCCAGTGTCGGTGTTGGCCTTCCACAAGGACCGCAAGGTGAACGCACTGGCGGTCACCTCACCCAAGCGTCTTGGCAGCATGCCGGACGTCCCCACGGTAGCCGAGGCGCTGGGTGTGGCGCAATTCGATTCGCAGACCTGGTTTGCGCTCGCAGGGCCTGCCGGCATGCCGCGCCCCGTCGTCGATCGCCTGTCCCGGGCCATTACGCAGATTCTCGCCGAGCCGGCCATTCGCGAACGCCTGCTGACCATGGGTTTGATCCCGGCTGAGGACAGCACGCCCGAGGGGCTTGGCAACCTGATGAAGTCCTTCAGCCAGCGTAACGCGGTACTGATTGAGGCGGCGAAAATAAAAATGGAGTAGCGCCGGGCCCGGCAGCAGGAACCGATTGTCACGATGCCGGCGGCACGCCGGGTAGTTAAACTACAGGTGTTCCCGGGAGGACGCAGCAATGCAAGCATTGACCTTTGGCTATCTCAGTGTCGCCGACCTTTCGCCAGTGGAAGTTATTCGTGCGGCAGCCCGGGCCGGCTTTGCGTCGGCCGGTATTCGCATCAGCGGGCGCAAGCCCGGTGATGGCTTCCTGCCGGATGTCATCGGCGATGCGCGTGCCATAAAGGAGATTCGATCCTGCCTTGATGATTCGGGCGTGCGCTTGGCGAGTATTTCGACCTATCACCTCTACCCGAATATCGCTCTTGACGATTTGCTTCCCGTCATCGAAACCACCGCTGCGCTGGGGGCAGACTATATCGTCGCCGCTTCTTATGAGCCCGATCACAGCCGCATGGCGGACCTGATGGGAAAGTACAGCCGCAGGGCGGCAGAAGTGGGATTGAAAATCGCGTTTGAGACCGTCTCCTATAGTGCGGTACCGACGCTTGAATCGGCGGTCATGCTGACTGATATGGTGAATGAGCCTAATTTCGGTCTGCTGCTCGATCCGCTGCATATTGCCCGGGGTGGCAGCGCCTTTGCGAACATCGCGCAGATTGACCCGAAAAAGATATTTTTCGCGCAACTTTGCGACGCCAGCGCGGCGAAGCCCGAAGGCATTGACCTGGCGACAGAAGCCAAGTCGATGCGACTCTATCCTGGCGAGGGCGCGTTGCCTTTGCGCGAGTTTTTAAGTCTCCTCCCGGCGGGTCTGGAAATCGAGGCCGAGCTTCCCATTCGGGCGGACAGACATCTGAGTGGCGGGGAGCGGGCCAAGATCGCACACCAAAAGAGCGCCGCCTATTTGAGCCAAGGTGCGAATAAGAATATGGTCGCGCGGTAGCTTGCGGCAGGCGCAGATAGGAAGACACGCAGAAATGGAGTCGGCAAGGATGTGGGATCGTGAAGTGGATCTTCTTGTTTTTGGCAGCGGCTGCGGCGGCATGACCGCCGCCCTGGTCGCCGCGAACGAGGGTCTTGACGTGCTGCTTTGTGAAAAAGCGGCGCAGCTTGGCGGCACCACCGCGATCTCGGGCGGCGCCATCTGGGTGCCCGGAACAAATCAGAGCAAACGTGTCGGCGCGCCCGACTCGGTCGAGGCGGCGCGTGAATACCTCAAGGGTGAACTGGGCGAATTCGACGTGCCCGAGTTGCGCGAGGCATTCCTTGGCAGCGGCGCCGAAGCCGTTGACTACCTGGAGCGGCATACCGAGGTGAAGTTCAAGGCCTACAACCCCTATCCGGATTATCACGCGGAACGACCCGGTGGCGCCGCGGGCGGGCGTGCGCTGTCACCGCTGCCGTTTGACGGCAGGCGGCTTGGGGCGGATTTCAAGCTTGTCCGCCCGCCCATGCCCGAGATTGCGCCGCTTGGCGGAATGATGGTGGGGCGCGACGAGATTGCCCTGCTGATCCGGCCGCTGGCCTCGATCAAGGCGTTCACCCTGACCGCGCGGCTGCTCACGCGGCATCTCATGGATCGCCTGCGATTTTCGCGGGGAACAAGGTTGCTCCTGGGCAATGCCCTGGTGGCGCGTTTGTTTTTCAGCCTGCGTGCGCGAGGGGCAAAGGTCGAGGTACAGGCAAAACTGCTGGAGTTGGTTCGAGAACAAGATGTGGTGACCGGAGCGGTGGTTGATGTGGGCGGGAAGACGCAGCGCATCCGGGCAAGGCGCGGGGTGGTGCTGGCGACAGGCGGCTGCGCTTCCAGCGCCAAGTGGCGCACCGAATTACTTAAGGACGTGGTTGTGCCTCATAGTCTCGCCGATGCGGGTGACACCGGCGACGGGCTTGATGCGGCGCTCGCAATAGGGGCGGTGCTGGATCGCAAGCATTCCAACCCGTTTTTCTGGATGCCTGCATCCACATTTCGCTGGCCCTCCGGTCGCAGCGTGACCTATCCGCATATTCGTGATCGTCCCAAGCCGGGTTTGATTGCGGTCAACTCAACAGGTCAGCGCTTTGTAAACGAGGCCAATTCCTATCACGACTTTGTCACGGCGATGTTCAACTCGGACCGCAGTGTTCCGTCGATCCCCGCTTATCTGATTTGCGACCGCCGCTTTGTATACGAATATGGTCTTGGCATCATCCATCCGATCTGGCAAAGGGTGCAGAAGTTTGTCCGCAAAGGCTATTTGCAGTCCGCGCCCACGCTCGCCGGATTGGCTGAAAAAATGAAAATCGACCCTGATGCGCTCCTGCGGTCTGTGGATGAGCACAACGCCGCGGCACAATCCGGTGTCGACCATGCCTTCGGCAAAGGGGCGTTGGCCCTGAACAAATTCAACGGCGACAAGCGCAACACGCCGAATCCGTGTTTGCGCGCAATCGCGCAGGGCCCGTTTTTCGCCCTCGCGGTTTACCCCGCTCCGATTGGTTCGAGCGTGGGTTTGCACACCGACGCTAACGGTCAGTTATTGGATGGCGAAGGCCGGGCGATAAAGGGGCTTTACGCCGCAGGCAACGACATGAGTTCGATGATGCGGGGATTTTACCCGGGGCCCGGTATCACGCTGGGCCCGGCGCTGGTTTTTGCCTACCGGACTGCGATGCACGCCGCAGGCAAGCCGGTGAAGTTCGCGGTTTGAGACCGCGTCCGGACCGTAAGTTCACATCGGAGGTTGTCATGCGCTACGTTATGTGTGTATTGCTCGGATTGTTTGCACTGGTGCATGATGCTTCCGCGCAGGCTTATCCGTCCCGGACTGTACGGCTTGTCGTACCGTTTCCGCCAGGGGGCAGTGCCGATGCACTGGCGCGGCCGCTTGCCGAGAGGCTCTCGGCCGACCTTGGGCAACCGGTCATTGTCGACAACCGCGGCGGCGGCAATACGGTCATCGGGGCCGACATCGTTGCCAAATCGGCGCCCGACGGCTACACGCTCTACCTGATGCCCGGTGCGCATGTCCTTAGTACGCGCCTGATGAAAAACGTGCCTTATCACCCGATCCGGGACTTCACCCCGGTCTCGATGATCGTCACGACACCTTATGTTATTTTTTCCGGGACCAACTATCCGTTCAAGTCGCTTGCCGAGCTGGTGGCCTATGCCGCGGCCAATCCGGACAAGATTTCGATTGGAACGACCGACGCGCTTGGCAAGGTGGTGGTCGCGACCCTGAACAAGTACGGAAAAATCCAGCTCACCGAAGTGAGTTACAAGGGGGCCGGGCCGCTGGCAAGCGACGTCGTCGGCGGCCATCTTTCGCTTGGCGTCAACACGCCCGCTGTCGTCAATGGCCTGCAAAAGGCCGGATCGGTGCGCGCGCTGGCGCTCACCGGCGTGCGGCGCCTGCCCTTGATGAAGGAGATTCCAACCGTTGCCGAGTCGATCGGTGCGGCTGATTTTGACGTGCACACCTGGTTCGTGCTGGCGGGACCGGCCAACCTGCCTGTTGCGGTGGCCGACCGGCTGCAAGCGGCAATGGCGAAAATTCTTGCCGACCAGGGACTGCGTGAGCGCCTGATCAACCTTGGCATGGCGCCCGTGGACAATACTTCGGCCGCGGCCGCGGCGGCCATGATGCAGGCCTACATGGACCGCATGGGCGCGCTGCTCGAGGCTTCAGGCATACGCCCGGAATAATCGGACGCTACTGCTTGATGCCGAGGGTCGAGACGAAGGCGGTGAGTTCCTTCGTTTCGCGGGCGATCTGTTCCTTGGCTTCGGCGGAACTGGTGCCCAGCGGTACGCCACCCATGTCCTGGAGTTTTTGCCGTACCGCCGGTTTTTGCAGCATGCTGCGCACTTCGGCATTCAGCCTGGCGATAATCTCGGGCGGTGTTCCTTTCGGCGCGGAGACCCCCCACCAGATAAGGGCGTTGTAGCCTTCCAGTCCCGCCTCGGCGGCAGTTGGGACAGAGGGCAGCGATGTCGAGCGCTTGTCCCCCGATACGGCCAGTACCCTTACTGTTCCGGCGGCGTTCTGGCTGGCAAGGCCTGCCGTGGTCATGGTGGCGAACATGACTTCGATCTGCCCCCCCAGCAGCGCGGTCATTGCCGGACCGGCGCCCTTGAACGGCACATGCACGATATCGGTTCCGGTGAGTTTCTTGAACAATTCGCCGGCAATGTGGTTGCCCGTGCCGTTGCCGCCCGAGCCGAAATTGAGTTTTCCCGGGGAAGATTTCGCCAACTGTATGAACTCGGGCAGCGTTTTGGCGTTGAGTTTGCTTGTGACGGTCACCCCGAACGGGGTTTTGAATATCAGGCTTATGGGCTCGAGGTTTTCTACCGGGTCGAATGAAAGGCTCGAATACAGGGCCGGAAAAGTCGTTTGCCCGCTGTTGGTGATCAGCAAGCGGTAGCCGTCCGGCGCGGCGCGCACCACCGACGCATAGGCGATGGTTGCGCCCGCCCCGGTCAGGTTTTCAACCACAACCGGTTGGCCGGTCGCCTCACCCAGATGTTGGGCAAAAAGTCGGCCGATAAAGTCGTCGCCCCCGCCGGGCGGCGAGGGAACCACGACAGTTATCGTTCTGTTCGGATACGACTGGGCAATTGCAATTGAATGCGGGAGTGCAAGTACGACGACGGCAAGAAGCAGTGTTGTGATCCGTGAAGTCATGATTCCTCCAGAGACGGGTTTTGTGGTTGTTTTTCTTATTTTCCGATTAGCCGATGTTGATCCGTGGGCTTATTTGGTTATCGCGGTTTAAGGCATTCGCTCGGGTATGAAGCCCTTGCGTTGCGCGAGGGGTATGGCGAAAGTCGGCGGCACCTGGCAGGCCCAGTCGAGCGTATGCAACCTCTCGCTGATGCGCCATTGGCCGTCGATACGCCGCCATTTGTCGAGGTAACGCAGGCTGCGCATCGCCACCTGGTCGGTTGGTTGGCCCGCGAGGACAAGAAATGCAAAACCGTTGTTTTCGGTTTCGGCAAGGTCGCCTTCGAGGAATTTGTAGTGCAGGTTGCCCATGAAGTGGGTGCTGACAATCCATTCGCCGGAGGCTTGCTTGGCAAATGACGGTATTGACGCGATCAGCGCGTCAATACCCCGCACAAAGGGGCGACCGTGGTAATTGGCCTGGATGTCCGCGGTAAAACAGTCGCGGACCTGCTGCTCGTTGCCAAGGTCGATGCCCTGGAAGTAACGGACCAGCACATCGTGGATGGCTGCACGGTCCAGCAGGTGCTGCGTGTCGGAGCGAGGCTTTGTCATGTGTCCTTCGGTTCTGTTTTGTCAAGAAGACTCCTGCGGCTCACTTGGCGGGGCCGAAAAACCAAGAGGGCTTCACAGCGGAGGGCTTGCGCATACACTATCAAAAAAACTTTGCCCATGCAAAATCGGTACACTGGCCGCAAGCAGGGTATTGAATTCGATCCTTGCCGCCGGTCTTTTCTGTTGCTTATCGAAAGGTCTATCCATGGTTCCCGAGTACGTTCCGCCCACTTATCCGGTACTCAAGTTTATCGCCACCCAGGGCATGAATATTTCCATCGCCCTATCCCTGGGAGGCGGCGTGGCGGGGCTGCTCATCGCTTACGCCCTCCAACTTTGGTTTCTGGTTCCGGCGGTGATTGTCGGTGCTGCAATTCTGATGGGCCTTTTGGCGAGCTATGTGGAACTGGTTCGCGTCATCGTCGATACAATGGTTCCAAGGTAGCGGGCGGATACGACTTCAATTCGGACGCGACGACGGTTTCCGTAATTATCATGCGGCAGGGGCCACAGCAGCATGCTGACCGGCGCGCCGGCCGGAGACAAACGCCCAACCGATGTGGTGGCCGTGACCATAGAGCAGGACGCCGCCCTGTCCGGCCGAGCCGGCGGCGAAAAGGCCCGGAATGGGGCGATCGTCTGCGCCTATCACTTCATGCCGTTCGCTTACCTTCAGCCCGCCGTCGGTCAGCACCATGTAGCTTTTGACCGGGCCGAGTGCGACAAAGGGTGGCTTGGCAACGGCAATGCCGCTTGGTCCGCCCGAGGCCAGTGACGCCTCTAGTGACGCCGCGTCCATGCCCAGCAGCGTGGCGAGCTCCGTTACCGTGGCGGCTTCGTGGTACATGTCGCGCCGGCTGCTCTTGTAATCGGGTAGGTAGGCGTGGGCGACATTCGGTGCCGTTGAGACGAAATGCGGCCATTCGGTAAATTTCGCAGCCATGCTGCTGTCGAGGACGATATAGCCGACGCCGTCCGGCTGGGCCGCGAGGCTCAGCGCCGGCTTCTCGAACTCGTTGCCAAAGCGCACGCCGCGTCGATTGACGAGTGCACCGCCGGCCTTGAACAGCCCCGGATCCGGTCCCAGCGCAGTGGTGATGAAACTCATCAGCACCGGCCTGATGAGGGCCTTGGGCGCGTGTGCCATTGCAAACGTGGCAAGGTGGCCGACCCAGGTGTAGGGCGGCAAGCGCGAAATCAGCGTGGGATTGACGGGCGGGACAAAGCGCATGATCGGGCCGTGCACCAGGTCGCCGTTCATAATGGACGCACCGACGGCCAATGCCATGCTGTGGCCGTCGCCGGTATTGGTGATGTTGACGGCGGTGCTGTCGGCGGCGATGGCCGATGCGTAGCGTGCCTTGAGTTCGCGTCCGCCGCTGAAGTCGCCGCTGGTGATGACGACGCCGCGGTTGGCGCGGTAAAAGCACGCCTTGCCGTTGGCGTCGATCGCCTCAACGCCGGCCACCCTTGCATCTTCCATCCTCAGTTTGGTGGCGCGCGTCGAGAGGCGTATATCCACGCCGAGGCCGCGGCACAGGCGCGCGATGTGGTACGGATACGACTTGGAACCGGGCACCACGTTATGCATGCGCGGATGGCGGTGCGGCGGTTCAAGGGCCGGGCCCATGAAAACCACGCCGTTGTCCATCAGCCATTGAAAAGTTTCCGCCGAGTTGTCGACGAGGATGCGGCGCAGTGCCAGGTTGTCGCGAGACTCCAGGCCAAGCGCGGCGGTGAATTTGCCGAGGTCCTCAAAGTGCATGTCCGGTGTGTCGTTGAGTATCCCGGCGCGCTTTTGGTGGGGTGTGCCCGCGGCGGAATATGACCCGACCGACCAACCGGTGCTGCCGCCGAGTTTTGGATTTTTTTCGAGCAGGATGACTTTTGCACCCGCGCGCGCCGCTTCGGAGGCGGCGGCGAGGCCGGAGCCTCCGCCGCCCAGTACGATCACATCAACCCGTTGTTCGTTCATTACTCCCCCGGTATTATTAATTTAGTGGCAGTCTAACTTGTCCTGCTTCTGATTCGGTCGCGTTCCAACGCCGCCAGTCGGCAGGCAATCTACAGCTTCAGGTTTATCCTTTCTGTGACCTGTTTCCATCGCGCGAGGTCTTTTCGGATGATCTCGGCCATGGCTTCCGGAGTGGAATACGCCGTGTTAAATCCCCTTTGGGCGAGAAACTCCTTCATGCCGGGGGCATCAAGTATTTTTCGGATATCGCCATTCAATTGCCGTATAACCGGGGCGGGCGTCTTGGCCGGCGCAAACATCGCATACCAGATGTCCACCTCGCAGCCGGGCAGGCCGGCTTCGGCAAGCGTCGGAAGGTCGGGCAGGGTGGGGTCGCGTGAACCACCCAGCGTGGCGATAAGGCGGAACCGCCCGTCTTTGACAAAGGCTTCGACCGAGGTATATGAAACGTAGCCAATTTGCAAATCGCCGGTAAGCAGCGCCTGGTTGACGGCGGCGCCAGAGCGGTAGGGGACATGCACGGTCTTGATGCCGGCGGTGAGATTTATCAGTTCCCCCGCCAGGTGCTGGGATGTCCCCGCGCCGGTGCTGCCGAAATTCAACTGGCCGGGCGCGGCTTTGGCATAGGCAATCATTTCGGCGAGGGTTTTGACCGGGACCGTGCTTTTAACGACAAGCACCAGCGGGGAGGTGGCGATCATTCCGATGGGCACAAGATCCTTTGTCACATCAAAGGGCAGGTCCTTCATTACGTTCGGGTTGATGGTCAGGCCGTTCGGGCTGACCAGCAATGTGTATCCATTGGGATCGCTTTTGGCGACAAAGTCGGTGCCGATGTTGCCGGACGCGCCCGTCTTGTTTTCCACAAACATGCTTACGCCCCACATTTCGCTTAATTTCTGCGCCATGATGCGGCCAAGAATGTCAGCGCCACCACCCGGCGGAAATGCCGCGATCAGGCGCACCGGCCGATCCGGATAGGACTGGGCGCAAACGACGGGCGCGTGAAGCACGGTTAAGACCGGTATCAGCGCGATAATCGCTTTTGCCAGGCAAAGCAGTTTCATGCGACCCTCCTGATGAATGGTTGAAGCGCCTACCCGTGCGTCGGATTGACTTTCAAAGAAGTTCATAGACGTCGTAAATCATTTGACCGGGTACGCGCCGTCCGGTGCCAATGCCTATGATCCGGTTAAGCCAGTCATAGCGAGCGGCGCCGGTTTCAAAATAAAGTGCAGCGCGTTGGTAGTAATCGCCGGGGTCGACGGGTTCATCGCGGGCGATTTTGTCCATGATGTCCTGCGGGCCGTGTCGAATGCCGCGATAGGTAACCCAGACGTGCGCTTTGTCATCGGTCCGGAGGGTCAGGCGGACATCCGGTTGTATGGCGTTGTCCCGCCGCCGCAACACGGCGTCGGCGCTGCCGGGGAGGATTGTTCCGCTGATGCGGGGGCCGACAAACGAGCCGCCGGCGAAGTTGGCGATCCTGCGCCACCCGGCAGGGGTTTCCCCCAACACATACGATTCGGCGACTTCGATGGTCAGGGTGGCGAGGAATTCGTATTTCAGGGACATGTCGTCTTCTCCGGGGAAAATAGATTGTCAGAAGGCGTGGGCTGCATTGTGGCCGTTGTTAAGGGCAGGGTCGCGAACCGGCAGGCTTAGCGTGTAATTCATCGACCGTACACCAGGTTGGGCAGCCAAAGAGACAGGGACGGCACATAGGTGACGACAAACAGCAGCATCAGCAAGAGTAGCAGGAACGGGATCACACCCATTACCACGTCCGGCATCGATCCTTCTCGCAGGGACGAAAGGACAAACAGATTCAAACCGATAGGCGGGTGGATCAGGGCGATTTCGACATTCAACGTGACAATGACCGCGAAGTGAACCGGGTCGATCCCAAGCGGACCGAGCATGGGTATCAGCAAGGGTACGGCGATGAGAATCATCGACGCCCCTTCGAGGAAAATCCCGAGAAACAACAGCAGCAGATTGACCGCCAGCAGGAACTGCCAGCTTTTCAGCCCGCTGTCCACGACCAGGCTGACCAACGCCTGCGAAACGCCGACCTTGGTCATCCAGTGGCCGAAAATCAGCGCCATGA
>CAMAWC010000061.1 GCA_945861875.1 Bordetella parapertussis | reverse complement strand
CAGGCGCCGGCCGGGTCGGGGAAGACGGAGTTGTTGATCCAGCGCATGCTGGTGCTCTTGGCGATAGTCGAGCGACCCGAGGAAATCGCCGCCATCACCTTTACCAAAAAAGCCGCCGCCGAAATGAAAAAGCGCGTGTTTGCGGCGCTTTCGGCGGCGCGCAACACGCCGCGGCCCGAGGGCGAAGACAACGCGCACAAGGCCATGACCTGGGACCTCGCGCGCGCGGCCCTTGCGCGCAACGACGCCAAGGGCTGGCAGCTCGAGGCGAGCGCCTCGCGCCTGCGCGTGCAGACCATAGACGCGCTGTGCGCCTCGCTCACGCGCCAGATGCCGGTGCTCGCGCGCTTTGGCGCCCAGCCCGAGAGCGTGGAGGACGCGCGCGAGCTCTACCTCGAGGCGGCGCGCAACACCCTGGCGCTGCTCGATGCCCGCGAAGCGGCCGCCGACGACGTGGCCCACCTCTTGACCCACCTGGACAACAGCGCCGGCATTGCCGCCGAGCTCATCGCCGGCATGCTGGCGCGGCGTGACCACTGGCTGCGCAACCTTATACGCAACATCGACGGTGCCGGCAGCCGCGAGGCGCTGGAGGCCGCGCTCGCCGACATCCGTCGCGCCGCCGTGCGCCGCGTGCGCGCGCTGATGCCCGCGCCCACCGCGCTTGAGCTCACCGCACCGGCAGGCGATGACGACGCCGAAGGCTGGGCGGAAATCGCCACTGAGCTCCTTACGCAAAAAGGCGAATGGCGCAAGCGCAACAAGCTGGCGCAAACCTTGAGCGAACTCGAAGATCTGCGCGCCGCCCTGGTCAACGTGCAGCTGGCGCCGCCGGCACACTACAGCCCCGAGCAATGGGCCGCGCTTGGCGCCATCACCCGTCTGCTGCCGCGCGCCGTGGCCGAACTGAAGCTGGTGTTCGCCCTGCGCGGCAAGGCCGACTTTGTCGAGATCTCGCAAGGCGCGCTGCTGGCGCTGGGCACCGAAGACGCGCCCACCGACCTCCTGCTCTCGCTCGATTACCGTATCCATCACATCCTGGTGGATGAATTCCAGGACACCTCGTTCTCGCAATACGAGTTGCTGCAACGCCTCACCTCGGGCTGGGCGCCGGATGACGGGCGCACGCTGTTTGTGGTGGGCGACCCGATGCAGTCCATCTACCGCTTTCGCGAAGCCGAGGTGGGCCTGTTCCTGCGCGCGCGGCACGAGGGCATAGGCAGCGTGGAACTCGAAGCGCTTACGCTCTCAACCAACTTCAGGTCGCAGGCCGACATCGTGAACTGGGTGAACGAGGCATTCGAACAGGTGATGCCCGCCACCGAGAACATCGCCGAGGGCGCCGTGACCTACGCGCCCTCCGAGGCGGTGCACCCGGCCGAAGCCGATGCCGTAACTGTCCACCCGTTCTTTGGTGGCAATGCAGCCGGCGAAGCCGAACAAGTGGCGGCGCTGGTGCGCAACGCCCAGTCCGAGCACCCCGAGGGCAGCGTGGCCGTGCTGGTGCGCGGCCGCAGCCACCTTGCCGAGATCGTGCCGCAACTCAGGGAACAAGGCCTCGCCTTCAGGGCTATCGAAATTGAACCGCTGGGCCACCGCCAGGTGGTGCAAGACCTCCTCGCCCTCACGCGCGCCCTCGGCCACACCGCCGACCGCCTGGCCTGGCTGGCCATCCTGCGCGCCCCCTGGTGCGGCCTGACCCTCGCCGACCTGCACGCCCTGGCCGGCACCGACGCCTATACCCCATCCCCCTCTCCCCAACCCTCCCCCGCGAGGGGGGAGGGAGTAGCCATGCGTGGTACTGGCACCGACGCAGTTAGCACGTCCCTCTCTCCCTCGACGGGAGAGAGGACAGGAGAGAGGGTGCTTCCCGCAGAGCAAGACGAAGACGCCCTAAACGCCGAACTCCGCGCCCTCAATTCCGAGGGCACATCACCTGAAAAGCCGCGCCAGGCGCGGGTTTCCAGCCTATTGCCCTCCGAGCGCACCGTCTGGGAACTGATGCACGACGCCGCGCGCCTCGCCGCGCTCAGCCCCGACGGCCTTGCGCGCCTGACGCGCACGCGCGCCGTGCTCGAAGCCTGCCTCGCCCAGCGCTTTCGCGCCAGCCTGCGCGACGCCGTCGAAGGCGCCTGGCTCGCCCTTGGCGGCCCGGCCTGCGTGAGCGACGCCACCGATCTCGAGGACGCCGGCATCTACCTCGACCACCTCGAAGATGCGGAAGAGGCGGGCGCCATCGCCGACCCGGTGGCCTTTGAAGAAACCGTCGCCAAGCTCTACGCGCTGCCTGACCTTGCCGCGAGCGAGCGCCTGCAGATCATGACCATCCACAAAGCCAAGGGCCTGGAGTTCGACACCGTCATCGTCCCCGCCCTCGGCCGCGGCACCGGCCGCGACGAGCGCCAGCTTTTCATGTGGATGGAGACCACCGACATCAGCAACTCCCCCGGTAACGCCGTCACGTCCAACTCCCCGAATAACGTCGTCATTCCGGACAAGGCCGCAGGCCGCGATCCGGAATCCATGGGGTCCTCCGCATCCGGCCATATGAGCCGTCATTCCGGGGCGCCGCAGGCGAACCCGGAACCCATGGGGTACTCCACGTCATCAAAAAACGCCGTCATCCCGGACAAGGCCGCAGGCCGCGATCCGGAATCCATGGGGTTATCCACACCCGGCAAACTGCTCCTCGCCCCCGTCAACCCCACCGGCTCCGACAAAGACCCCATCTACGAAGCCATCCGCCGCCTCGACCAGGACAAAGCCAGCCACGAATCCGGCCGCTTGCTCTACGTCGCCGCCACCCGTGCCAAGCACCACCTGCACCTCCTGGGCGACGTCAGGCTGGACACCAAGGACGACACCACCACCGTCAAACCCCCATCACGCGGCTCCCTACTATCCAAACTCTGGCCCGCAGTAAGCGACCAATTCGAAGAAGCGGCGCAAATGAATCCGCCGGCGGCAGAATCGAGCGACGCTGACTCAGCCAGCGTAGACCAGCAACTCCGCCGCCTGCCCACTGCCTGGCAACTCCCCACTGCCCCCACCTCCGTCACCTGGACCCCACCCGAACTCACAGCCCGCACCCAAGACGAAATCGAATTTTCCTGGTCAGGCGAAGTCGCGCGCCACGTCGGCAGCGTGGTGCACCGCTGGCTGCAGCGCATCGCCGAAGAAGGCGTCACCGCCTGGAGCGCCAAGCGCGTGGACGCCATGCAAGCCGCCATCCGCGACGAACTCGCCGCCCACGGCGTCGAAGAAACCCAGCTCCCGTCCGCCGCCGCACGCGTGAGCAAAGCCCTCACCAACGCACTCACCGACGAACGTGGCCGCTGGCTGCTCGGCCCGCAGACCGAAGCGCGCAACGAATATCGACTTACGTCACTGTCCAACGGCGAACGCCGTAACCTCGTCATCGACCGCACCTTCAAGGACGCTGAAGGCAAGCTCTGGATCGTGGACTACAAGACTAGCAGCCACGAGGGCGCGGACAGGGAAGGCTTCCTCGACAGAGAGCAGGCGCGCTACCGGGCGCAACTGGAGCGGTATGCCGAAGTGCATAGTGCTATTGAGACAAGACTAGGCCTATACTTTCCGCTGCTTGGGGGGTGGCGGGAGTGGCCAAAGAAAACCGACTCCGCCCCGATATAATTCCATTGAGAGCGTGGCCTGATGGACTTTGAAATTATCGGAGAAGTATCCAGTGCTGAGACCTTTGCCGTCGGCTCCGCCATTCGTGAACTTGCTCGACTGCGCAAGTCTTACGGCGCAGGTCGTTGGCGAAAGCGCAAAGGTATCGCTCACGTCCGGTTGCCCGATGGCACAGTTCGGGTGGCCGAGGTACACTGGTACGAGGCGCACGGAATTGGCAAGAAAGAATTCAAAATAAAACGATATCTCGACTAGATCAACATGAAAACATCAGTCAAAAAATTCGTCGTTTGCCTGAAAAACACGGGCTATGAGGTTTCTCTGGAGCCTCGGAAAATTTATCAAATCCTTCCCGATCTGGACGCCACAAAACACAAACAACTGCGCGTCGTCGATGAGTCTGGCGAAGACTATTTGTATCCGGCGGCCTACTTTTCCCCGATCGAACTCCCCCAGTTAATCCGCAAGGCCGTTCTCGCGTCCGTCTGAATAGCGCGTAAGCCCGCTGGCTGCTGCCGCCGGGAACGCTGAGCAGTGCGCTCAAGCAAGCCGGTTTAAAGAAATAGGAGCGATTCCATGCGATACCTCGTAGTCGTTGAGAAAGGGCCGTCCTCCTACGGGGCCCATGTTCCGGACCTGCCCGGCTGTATCGCCGTCGGGGAAACGAGGGAAGAAGCCCTCGCTCTCATTCGCGAGGCCATTGAGTTTCATCTCGAGGGTATGCGCGAAGACCGAACCCCTATTCCCCAGCCTACGAGCCAGGTGGAATATGTCGAGGTTGCTGCCTGACTGGATCACCATGACAACATCAATCAAGAAATTTGTCGTTTCTTTGTTTGATCGTGGTGATTTAACTAGGGGAAATAAAATGCCTTTTCAACAAAAGATCACGGTGTTACTTGCTGCGATGTTGCTTGTGCTAGCCAGCGGTTGCGCATCGATTACCGGTACCAACAGCCAGAGCATTTCGGTGCAGACGAGGGAGCAGGCCGGCAAGGAAGTATCGGCCGCAGCCTGCGAACTCACCAACAACAAAGGTAAGTGGTTCATCACCTCGCCCGGTTCGACGACCATCACACGTTCGAACGACGACCTTCAGGTCTTGTGCAACAAGGTCGGATCCGAACCTGGGCGCGCGGCGGTTGTGTCGGATACCAAGGGCTCGATGTTCGGCAATATTCTTTTTGGTGGCGGCATCGGCGCAATCATCGACCACAATAACGGTAGCGCCTACGAATATCCGAATTTCGTTCAAGTTGTCATGGGCGGGTTCGTCAAGGTTGAGACGCCGCCGCCCAATACCAATAACACGGTGGATCCTGCCATTAATAACGCAACTACCCGTGCCGCGCCTCCATTGCAACCCACAAGTGCCGTCCCGTCCCCGGTTGTCGCTGCAGCACCCCCGCAGAGTGTCGAGGTCAAGCTGACAGAGTTAAAAAAAACTGCATGATGCCCAGTTGATCAGTACGGAAATTTATCTTGAGAGGCAGCGCGCAGTACTGGATGCAAAACCCTGACGGCTGGGTTTAGTGCATATCGGCTCGCACACCGAAGCGCGTAACGAATATCGACTTACGTCACTGTCCAACGGCGAACGCCGCAACCTCGTCATCGACCGCACTTTCAAGGATGCCGACGGCAAGCTGTGGATCGTGGACTACAAGACCGGCGGCCACGAAGGCGCGGACAGGGAAGCGTTCCTCGACAGCGAGCAGGCGCGCTATAGGTCGCAGTTGGAGCGCTACGCGGAAATACATAGGGCTATTGAGCCAAACCTCGGCCTATACTTCCCGCTGCTTGGGGGGTGGCGCGAGTGGAAAAGAAAATCTGACACCGACCCCGTTTAGGTCATTCCCGTTTAGGGAAGCGCTGAATAAGTCTCTACTTCGTCGTTCCCGCGGAAGCGGGAACCCATTTTGACCCAATGAATCCACCCTTTAGGTCAAGGTGGATTCCCGCTCCCCGATTAAGGCATTCGAGGACAAGCTTCGCGGGAATGACGGACTTAATCAGAGGTTCCTTAGGTCATTCCCGTTTAGGTCATTCAATCGGGCATAAAAGAGCCCGGTGGGCCGATCACCCTATCAGGGTGCTGACTTATGGGGCGACACGATTTGCCCGTAGCTTGCGGCCAGGGTAATCAAGCCTGTTCGATCGGGGTTTTCCCAATTGACCCCCTTGTCGAACGCGGTGAACATTTCCGATGCGTTGCCATACGAGGTAACTGAAAAAAACTCGCCTCCACCCTTGGCAAACTTGAACCAGTGCGTCGCTCCGCCAGGCACATGAATCAATGTGCCTGCCGTTGCAAGGGTTTCCTGATCATTGACACCGCAATAAATCTCTCCGCTCAGCACATAAAACGATTCATCCCAAGGATGGTGGTGCGGCCCGGGTCCCGTACCCTCGGGGCCGGCGATCCGAAACAACTCGTAGCCGCCAGTCGTCTCGGTAGAGGCAAGGACCGTGATTTGAAATCCTCCCACATTGAGCGGTTTCGCAGCCATGTTGGCGGATTGTATGAACGGTAGTTTCATGGTCATGCCCTTTCGTCAAAAGTAGCCCATATAAAAAGTGACCTGTATCAAAGTTATCGGCATTCTGTTTGCAGCAAATCTCCTCCTTCGGCTTAATTTTTATTAAGTGCTTTTCCCTGAGATTGCGAATGCCGGAAATACTCAGTGTAGCCAATCAGCTGGAAACCCGCCATGGACGGGCGTTTCGGGGTGGTTTTTGAATACAAAAGCAATTGAAACCGTGGTCTGGTCCCTATTGATCGAGTCACATTGGGAAATTTGCTACCATTCCCATAACTGCAGGGGGTTTCCATGAGTGTTTCGCTTCAATCTCTAGGGAAGCTCTGATTAAGTCCATAAATCGTCATTCCCGCGAAAGCGAGTCTCGCGCAGCGAGACGAAGTTTCGAGGAACGGCCAAGCGGGAATCCATTTTGACTCAATGAATCCACGCTTTAGGTCAAGGTGGATTCCCGCTCCCCGATTAAGGCATTCGAGGACAAGCTTTCGCGGGAATGACGGACTTAATCAGAGCTTCCTTAGGAAAATATCTCCGTCATTCCGGGGCCGCTACGCGCCCCGCCTCGGGGGACTTGCTTCGACCGGAACCCGGAATCCATGGGGTTCGTCGCTGAAGCACGGACTTAACCCCATGGATCCCCGCTTTCGCGGGGATGACGATGGTGCGCTAAAGCGCTTACGTAAGCGCCATGCCGGCCTGGCGCGAATGGCGCTTGCTTAGGGAAACATCCCCGTCATTCCGGGGCCGCTACGCGCCCCGCCTCGGGGGACTTGCTTCGGCCGGAACCCGGAATCCATGGGGTTCGTCGTTGAGGCACGGACTCAAGCCCAACGGGTTCGTCGCTTAAGTGCGGGCTCAACCCCATGGATCCCCGCTTTCGCGGGGATGACGACGCCGCGGTAAATGGGGTTCGTCGCTCAGGTGCGGACTCAAGCACATCGGGTTCGTCGCTTAAGTACGGGCTCAAACCCATGGATCCCCGCTTTCGCGGGGATGACGACGGTGCGGTACTGGGGTTCGTCGCTCAGGTGCGGACTCAAGCACATCGGGTTCGTCGCTTAAGTACGAACTCAACCCCATGGATCCCCGCTTTCGCGGGGATGACGACGCTGCGGTACATGGGGTTCGTCGCTCAGGTGCGGACTCAAGCACATGGATCCCCGCTTGGCCGTCCCTCGAAACTTCGTCTCGCTGCGCGAGACTCGTTTGGCCGTGCCTCGAAACTTCGTCTCGCTGCGCGAGACTCGTTTTCGCAGGGATGACGGCAATCGGGGGGAGTAAAGATCGTGATTAAGCGCCACTGGAGCGTGGCCGGGCTTTTGAGCGTTAAAGCACCTTGCCCGGATTCATGATGCCCTGCGGGTCGAGCGCGGCTTTCACCTTGCGCATCAAGTCCATTTCCAGCGCCGACTTGTAGCGCAGGATTTCGCCGCGCTTGCTTTGCCCGAGGCCGTGCTCGGCGCTGATCGAGCCGCCAAAGTGCGCCACGCTGTCGTGGACGATACGGTTTATGGCCTCCTGGTTGGCGAGGAAGGCTTCGTAGTCGACACCAGGGTCCGCCCCCGCCGGCGGTGAGACGTTGTAATGCAGGTTGCCGTCGCCAAGGTGGCCAAAGCAGATCATGCGCGCACCGGCAAAGGCGCCTGTCACCGCCGCGTCGGTGACGGCGATGAACTCGGCGATACGCGACACCGGCAGCGACACGTCGTGCTTGATGTTCTTGCCCTCGTGCGCCTGCGCCTCGGAAATGTTCTCGCGCAAGGCCCAGAATTCGCGCGACTGCGTGCCGCTCGAGGCGAGTGCGGCGTCGCGTATCAGCCCGCGCTCGAGCGCCGCGCCAAGCATGTCTTCCATTTGTTCGCGCGCGGCGTCGCTGTCGCGGCTGTCGGCGAGCGCGACCAGCACATAGTGCGGATGGCGCTCGGCAAAAGGCGCGCGACAGGCCGGGTAGTGCCTGACCACCAGGTCAAGGCACAGGCTTGAAAAAAGCTCAAAGCCCACCAGCCGCTCGGCGAGCGCGCCTTGCGCATACGCAAGCAACTCGAGCGCCTTGTCGGCCGAATCCACCGCCACCACCGCCGTCGCCTCGCCCTGCGGCAGCGGAAAGAGCTTGAGCACCGCCGCGGTGATGATGCCCAGCGTGCCCTCGGCGCCGATGAACAATTGCTTCAGGTCGTAGCCGGTGTTGTCCTTGCGCAGGCCGCGCAGGCCGTCCCACACCTCGCCGCTGGCCAGCACCACTTCCAGCCCCAGCGTCAGTTCGCGCGTATTGCCATAGCGCAGCACCGCCGTGCCGCCGGCGTTGGTGGAAAGGTTGCCGCCGATTTCGCAGCTGCCTTCGGAAGCAAGGCTGAGCGGAAACAGCCGCCCCGCCCCCGCAGCCGCCTGCTGCGCCGCCGCCAGCGTGCAGCCGGCCTCGAGGGTCATGGTGTTGTTGAGCGGGTCGATGGCGCGCACCCGGTTCATGCGCGACAGATTGATGATGAGTTGCGCCCCCGAGGCATCGGGCGTGGCGCCGCCGCACAAGCCGGTGTTGCCGCCCTGGGGCACCACCGCGACGCCCTCGGCCGCGGCGAGCTTTAACAACGCCGCCACCTCGGCGGTGCTGGCCGGCTTGACCACAGCGAGCGCCGCGCCGAGGTAACGTTTGCGCCAGTCAGTGGCGTAGGCGCCGGCGTCTTCAGCGGCGACCAGCCCCTGTGGCCCGACGATCGCGGCAAAGCGCTGCGCCAGCGGACTCATCGCGACATCCCGTCCGGCGCGGCCGCACGCACCGCAGACACCAGGGCGGCCGCTTCGGCAAGCGAGGCGACCAGCCGGTCGCAGTCCAGTGACTCGGGCGGATTGCCTTCGTTGTAGCCGTAGGGCACGCACCAGATCTGGCAGCCGGCGGCACGCGCCGCGGCGGCATCATTGGCCGAGTCGCCTATCATCAGCGTAGCTTCAGGTGCCACGCCAAAATGCGCGCAGGCGTGCAGCAGTTGCAGCGGGTCGGGTTTTTTGCGCGCCAGCGTGTCGCCGCCCACCACCAGCTCGAAATGCCCGGCGAGCGCGGTGCGCGCCAGCAGGCTTTGCGTGAACACGCCGGCCTTGTTGGTGACACAGGCACGCGGCAGGCCCATGGCGCCAAAGGCGGCCAGGCCTTCGAGTACGCCCGGGTACAACTGTGCCGTGAGGCCGTTGGCGAGCGTGTAATGGCGTTCGTAAATCGCCTTCGCCGCAGCAAGCTCTTCTGCATCGGCCCTGCCGTCCGGGCTGCCGGTGATAAGGCGCTCGATCAGCCGCGGGATGCCCTTGCCGATGCAGCGCGTGACTTCAGCCAGCGAGGCCGCCGGCCGGCCCAGTTCGGCCAGCATGGCGTTGGCGGCGGCGGCAAGCTCGGGTGCGGTGTCGAGCAGCGTGCCGTCAAGGTCGAACAGCACCGCCTGTATCTGCAATGGGGCCGGCATCGATGCCTTCCTGGCGGGCGCGGCGGGCAAAGCCTCAGACCGTCGCGAGTTCGGCGCGCATCCGGGCGATGGTGGCCTTATAGTCACCGTTGTCGCCGGCGCCGAAAATGGCCGAGCCGGCGACAAAGGTGTCGGCACCGGCGCGGGCGACGGCGGCGATATTGTCGGTTTTGATGCCGCCATCGACTTCGAGCATGATGTCGCGCCCGCCTGACTTTACGTGCAGGTCGATGCGCTGGCGCACCGCCTTGATCTTGTCGAGCGCACCCGGGATGAATTTCTGCCCGCCAAAACCCGGGTTGACCGACATGATCAACACCAGGTCCAACAGATGCAGGGTGTGGTCAAGATAGGACAGCGGCGTGCCGGGGTTGAACACCAGCCCGACCTTGCAGCCGGCATCGCGTATCAGGCCGATGCTGCGGTCCAGATGCTCGCTCGCCTCGGGGTGAAAACTGATGATGTTGGCGCCGGCCCGGGCAAAGTCGGGAATGATGCGATCGACCGGCTTGACCATCAGGTGCACGTCGATGGGCGCGCTGGTGTGCGGACGCAGCGCCTCGCAGACCAGCGGTCCGATGGTCAGGTTGGGCACGTAATGGTTGTCCATCACGTCAAAGTGAATGATGTCGGCTCCGGCGGCGACGACGTTCCTCACCTCTTCGCCGAGGCGGGCGAAATCGGCCGAAAGCAGGCTGGGGGCGATGCGATAAGTGCGTGACATGGACGCGATTTTACCCGCAAAGCGCATCCGGCTTGTCAGCGCCGGCCGATTGCTATCAAATAGCGCCATGCCATCGGCCAAAAAACATGAAATCAGCGTTACGGCGCAAACCCAGTACATCGCCGACCAGTCGGACGAGTCGGTGCCGCGTTATGTGTTCTCCTACACCATCACCATCCGCAACACCGGCAGCGTGCCGGCGCAGCTGATCAGCCGGCACTGGGTGATTACCGACGCCAAGAACCAGGTGCAGGAGGTGCGCGGCCTGGGTGTGGTCGGCGCGCAGCCGCTGCTCAAGCCGGGCGAGCATTTCGAGTACACCAGCGGCACCGCCCTCGCCACCCCGGTGGGCACCATGCACGGCGAATATCAGATGGTGACCGAGGACGGGACGCAGTTTGACGCGCGCATCCCGGAGTTCACCCTGACCGTGCCGCGCGTGCTGCACTAAGGGCCTGAGGGTAAACAGGGTAAGCAGGGTAAACTCAGCGCTTGTCTTTTTCCTCGTCCCGGCTGCTGTTACCACTGGAATCGGATTTTTTCGGCCAGGTCCACCAGACGATGGCCACCGCGATGCCCAGCGCCACAGCAGCTTCCAGAAAAATGATCCACATCGTCCCTGCTCCCATGATGACGGCGCGCATCATAGCCCACGAAAGCGACTCCCGAGTAAATGCCGGATATATCAGGAAACGCAGAATAGCTCCGTCATTCCCGCGAATCCCACTCCGGGGACCAGAGCGGGAATCCATTTTGACTCAATGAACCCAGGCTCTGCATCATGAATCCACGCCTATTAAGGTGGATTCCCGCTTTCGCGGGAATGACGACGCGGGCGATTGGCGCGCTCGGTCTCACCTTACTGCTCGCAGGATGCGCCACCAAGCCGCCGGAATCCCCGGCACTGCCGGCATCGCCGGTTGCCGCTGTCCCCGCCTGCCCGGCGCCGGTGGCCTGCCCCGTCTGTGCCGTCTGCCCGGGCGTATTGCCGGAAAAGCCCAGGGCCGAGACGCTTGAAGCGGTGGGCTTTGAAACCATCACCGGCTGGCGCGACGACCAGCTCAGCCAGGCCTGGGGCGCGTTTCGCACCAGTTGCCAGGCCTTGCGCGCGCGCCAGGGCTGGCAGGAAGCCTGCGCCCTAGCCACTGAACCGGGCGCGGGAGGCAACCCACCGTCCTCCACTACCCAGGTGCGCGAATTTTTCGAGAAAAATTTCACCCCTTACCGTGTCGCCAATGCCGACGGCTCGACCCAAGGCATGGTCACCGGTTATTACGAGCCGCTGCTGCGCGGCAGCCGGGTAAAGCGTGCGCCTTACGTGCATGCGATATACGCGCCGCCCGAGGACCTGCTCACCATCGACCTGTCGGCGATCAATCCGGACCTGAAGAACATGCGCCTGCGCGGCCGCCTCGAAGGCCAGCGCGTGGTGCCCTACTGGTCGCGCAGCGACATCGAGCGCGGCGTTGCCCCGGTGGCGGGCAGGGAAATCGTCTGGGTCAATGACCCGGTGGAATTGTTTTTCCTGCAAATCCAGGGTTCGGGGCGGGTGCAGTTCGACAATGGCGAGGTGATGCGCGTCGGCTACGCCGACCAGAACGGCCACCCCTACCAGTCGGTCGGGCGTTATCTCATCGACAAGGGCGAACTCAAACTCGAACAGGCTTCGATGCAGGGCATCAAGGCCTGGGGCCGCGCCAACCCGGAAAAACTGGAAGCGGCGCTCAACCACAACGCGAGTTATGTTTTTTTCCGCGAACTGCCGGCGCGGCCGGGCGGCGCCGGCTTTGCCTCGGACGGGCCGCTGGGCGCCCTCGGCGTGCCGCTCACCGACGGGCGCAGCATTGCCGTTGATCCGCGCTTCATCCCGCTGGGCGCGCCGGTGTTCCTCGCCACCACGCAACCGAACAGCAGCACGCCGCTCAACCGCCTGATGCTGGCGCAGGACACCGGTGGCGCCATCCGCGGTGCGGTGCGCGCCGATTTTTTCTGGGGCTTTGGCGCCGAGGCGGGCGCGCTGGCTGGTCGAATGCGCCAGCAGGGGCAGATGTGGGTGTTGCTGCCCAAGGGCATGGCGCCGCCGAAAACCAATCCCTAGACTTGCTGCGGCCTGCGCCTTAAACAGGCATATGGCTGGAAACCCTTATCTGGCGCGGCTTTCCAGCCATTTACCGGCTACCGCTGCCATCTAAATAAGGCCCGGTCATTGCGAGGAGGCGTAGCCGACGCGGCAATCTTGTGGCATTGCGCTGTACGTCTCAACAGCGTTGAGATTGCTTCGCTACGCTCGCAATGACAAAAATAATACGCGGTGCAATCGCGCCTGAGGATCGCGCCTAAAAATGAAAGCCCCAAAGGGCCGGCTCAGTCCCCGAGCAGGCGCGCCAGCGCGGTGGCGAGCAATGCGCCGTGTTCTTCGGTGATGGCATAAGGCGGCATCCAGTACACGGTATTGCCGAGCGGCCGCAGCAACACCCCCAACTCGAGGGCGCGACGGGAGAAGTCCCGGGCAAAGTCGGCGTGCGCGCCGGGCACATCAAAGGCCCAGATCATGCCGCTGTTGCGCCAGTGCGCCACGCGCGGATGCGATCGCAGCGATGCCAGTTGCCGGTTGAGCATGGCGGCGCGCGTGCGGTTTTGCGCGATCACGTCCTCGTCGGCCAGGATCTGCAACACCGTCAACGCGGCACGACAGGCCAGTGGATTGCCGGTATAGGAATGCGAATGCAAAAACCCGCGCGCCACGCTGTCATCGTAAAAGGCCTCATAGACCGTGTCGGTGGTCATCACCACCGACAGCGGCAGGTAGCCGCCGGTCAGGCCTTTGGAGAGGCACAGGAAATCCGACGCAATGCCGCCCTGCTCGCAGGCGAACAGCGTGCCACTGCGGCCAAAACCGACGGCGATTTCATCGGCGATGAGGTGTACGCCGTAGCGGTCGCACAGCGCGCGTGCCCGGCGCAGGTATTCGGCGTCGTACATGGCCATGCCGCCGGCGCATTGCACCAGCGGCTCGATGATCAGCGCGGCGGTGCTCGCGGCGTGTTGTTCAAGATGCGCTTCGAGCGCCCGGGCGCAGCGCAGCGCCACATCGCGCGCCGACTCGCCCGGCAACGCACCACGCCAGTCGGGTGAAGGCACCTGGGTGCTCTGGCGCAGCAGCGGCGCATAGGTGTCACGAAACAAGGCGATGTCGGTAACCGACAGTGCGCCCAGGGTTTCGCCGTGGTAGCTGTTGGCAAGGGTGACAAAGCCGGTTTTTTCCGGCTTGCCTGAATTGCGCCAGTAATGAAAACTCATTTTCAGCGCGATCTCGATGGCCGAGGCGCCGTCCGAGGCGTAAAAGCAGTGGCCGAGCCTGCCCGGCGCGAGGGCGGCGAGGCGCTCGGACAATTCGACCACCGGCTCATGGGTGAAACCGGCGAGCATCACATGCTCGAGCGAATCGAGTTGCCCGCGCAGCGCCGCCTTGATGCGCGGATGACCGTGACCGAGCAGGTTGACCCACCACGAACTGATGGCATCGAGGATGCGCTTGCCCTCGAAATCGTAAAGCCACACGCCCTCGGCGCGCTGCACCGGCACCAGCGGCACCAGTTCGTGTTGCTTCATTTGCGTGCACGGATGCCAGACGGCGCGCAGGCTGCGCGCGCGCATGTCCTCGTTGCGCGAAACGCTCACGGCCGCGCCTGCAACAGTGGCGCGACGGACAGCGACAGGCTCACCGCCTTTGCGTCCGGATCCGGGCTGTAGGGCACGCTGCCCAGCAAAGGCGCGTTCAGGCGTTGTTCCAGCGTGGCGATATTCTCGGCCAGCGCCGGCATGCCGGGGGCGAAGCAATTGGCCACCCATCCGGCGAGGAAAAGGCCGTCGGCGGCAATGGCGCGTTGCGTCAGCAGCGCGTGGTTGAGGCAACCCAGGCGCATCCCGACCACCAGCACCACAGGCAGCGCCAGTGCAAGCGCCATGTCGGCGCTGGTCTTGTTTTCGGTAAGCGGGATCAGGTAGCCGCCGGTGCCTTCGACCACCACGATGTCGGCCATGGTCGACAACGCGGCGTATGCCATTTCTATTTTCTTGACGCTGATGTCCACGCCGGCGCGGGCCGCGGCGATATGCGGCGCAATCGCCGGCTCAAAGGCATAGGGATTGACCAGCGCTTCGGGCGCATGCCGTGTGCTCGCGCCGATCAGTGCGTTGACGTCGTGGAAATGGCCGTCTTCGCGGCCCGCGGCGACCGGCTTCATTCCAATCACCGAACGGCCGCTCGCTGCAAAAGCGTGCAACAGCGCGCAGGCGACAATCGTCTTGCCGACCGCGGTGTCGGTGCCGGTGACGAAAAAACCGCGCGCCCGCCGCTTCATTTCAGGCCGCCAAAACCTGGTTGAGCGCCGCCGCAAGCTGCGCCACGTCACCGGGTTCATGCGCCGCCGACAGCGCGATGCGCAGCCGCGCGCTGCCTTCGGGCACCGTAGGCGGGCGAATCGCGGTCACAAGAATGCCCTGTTCGCGCAGCGCGGCACTCGCGTCCAGCGCCGCGGCGTTGCCGCCGATGATAAGCGGCTGGATGGGCGTATCCGAGGGCTCCAGTCGGACCCCGGCGGCGGCGGCCCGGACGGGAATGCGTAACTCGCGCTTGAGCAGGGCAATCAGCTCGCACAGGCGTTCGCGCCGCCATTCATCCTCGCGCATGACATCAAGGCTCGCATCGACCGCCGCGGCAAGCATGGCCGGACTGGCGGTGGTGAACATATAGGTGCGCGCCTGCTGCAGCACGGTTTCCACCACATCCTCCGCACCGGCGACAAACGCGCCGGATACACCCGCCGCCTTGCCCAGGGTGCCGACATAGACGATGCGCGGCGATGCCAGGCCAAAGTGCGCCAGCGCGCCCCGCCCGTCCTTGCCCAATACGCCAAAGCCGTGCGCGTCATCGACCAGCAACAAGGCATCGTGGCGCTCGCACAAGGCCAGCAGGCCGGGCAGCGGCGCGATGTCCCCGTCCATGCTGAACACGCTGTCGCTGATCACCAGTTTGACCGCCGCACCGGAGGCGGCCATCGCCGCGCCCAACGCGTCGAGGTCGCAATGGGCGTAGCGCACCACCCCGGCGCGCGACAGGCGCGCGCCGTCTATCAGCGAGGCGTGGTTGCGCTCATCGGAAAAAACCGCGTCGCCGCGTCCGGCGAGCGCGGTGATCGCGCCGACATTGGCCTGGTAGCCGGTGGAAAAAAGCAGCGCGCGCGGCAGGCCGGTGAACTCGCCCAGCCGTTGCTCAAGGCGTTCATGCAACACGCTGTGGCCGGTGACCATGTGCGAGGCGCCCGAACCGACGCCGTAACGCAGCGCCGCCGCGACCGCGGCCTGCACGATGCGCGGGTGGTTGGCCAGGCCGAGGTAATCGTTGCTGCAAAAGGCGAGGTAGTCGCGGCCCTCGACGCGGATGCGCGCCCCCTGCGGCCCCTCCAGCGCCTGGCGGCGGCGCAACAGGCCGTCGCGCCCGAGCGCTTGCAGGCGCAGACTGCGGCGCGCGGCCGGCGTATCCAGCGATGTGTCAGGCAAACGGTGCGGGCGTGTGGGCACGGAAGCAATTCGGGATGGTGGGGCCACCTGCTATCGAATAGCAGCCGGAAAGCCACAACTGTGGCTGATCTTGCAAATACGAATTATGAATCCACCCCCAAATCTATCCCCGTATCTTGGACCTTGCTTCCCACAAAACACGAGGCGACAGCAACATTGAGCATCTGGCATGGTTTTTAAGCGCGGGCACCTTGCCCTCCCGTTAGAAGGGCCAATTCTACGCCCGGCAGCGACGTGCAGGTGCCACGCTGGACCGGTTTCCCGCCGCTGGGGCCTGGCTCGAGCGTGTCGAATCGAACGCTGAAGCGAATTTCCGCCCCGTCCGTTTTGAACATCGCCGCATCGCCAAGGCCGGCCACCGTGGCCCGGCGCACCACGAGAGAGTGATTCACCGCATTGGAGAACATCGCGCTGGCGCCGGCCGATGGAAAGACGCACAGGGCCAGCACCGTGCGGTCGGCATTCGCCGGACTGGTGAACACAAACAGGTCGCTCAGATCGCCGGCAGGATCGCCGACCTGCCTCGGCCCATCGATATGGTCTGACATGCATCGCCCTCAATTCGAACTCAAACGTCGACTACATACAGCGCGCCCAGTGCGGCTTACTTTGGATTCGCACGGGTTGATTTGCCCGTGACGGCATTCGGCGGCCCGCCAAACGGCGTGACGCGGCCTTCTTCCTCCGGAATGGACTTCAGGTATTCGACGAGCGCCCAGCGCTGCTTCTCGGTCAGCAGGGGGCCGACAACGCCGTTGCCACGCGGGCCGCTCTGGAACGAGTGGCCGGCATTCGAATTGCCGACCAGCGAGGTATCCAGAAGGAAGGTCCCGGAATTGCCGCTGGTGTCGACTCCCACTTTTACCGGATCGAAATCGCGTCCGACATAGAACTTCTTGGTGCGTTGACTCGCCGGGATCAGTATCTCGTAGAGGTTGGGCACCGAGCCGTTATGCAGGAACGGCGGCGTGGCCCACACCCCGTCCCGGGGTGCCGCCTTCCACACGGTCTGTGCTGCAGGCGGCGAAGGAAGTTCCCGAAAACCATTCAAGCGGGCCATCTCCGTCTCGCTAAGTTTGAGTTTTTCCAATGCCCTGCCAAGAAGCCGTATCACGAGTAATTGCTTGAAATCTGACCCCTGTACGACTGCTTTGCCTTTGTCGGCTGGCGCCAAATAGGGGCTCAACTGACGGGTGTACATGAACTCGTTCACGACAACCGTCTGCTGCATGTCGGTACCCATGTAAGTCGCGGGCAAGAGTCCCACTTCGAGGAACCGCATGCCGTACTTGTTGGGCGCCGTCCACGTATACGGATAAGAGTTGTGGCAACTCGCACAGTTGGTCGCGAACAGCGCCTTGCCCTGGGCTGCTTTCACGCGGTCGATCTTGCCGAGAATCTCTTCCGGCCACTTTGGAGGAGCCAAGCGCCACATCGTTTCCTCGATCTTCTGAAGATTGAGGAGCGCAGCGGCCGAATCGAAGAGTCCTTCTTCCGGCGTCCTGGATTGCAGGTCCATGGGAAGGTACACACCCAAGGTTTCGCCGTAGTTGCGAGCCATCGGATTCTGTGCCCACCCGCCCCATTGCGTCCAGGTTGCCTGCCCGGCATTCCAGATAAAGGGGATCTTGACTGGCGCCGTAGCCACCGAAATGTTCTGGGGAATGTTGGGTTCAATCGACGCCAAGCGATTGGAGATCAGCGTAAGGCAATCTGCACGGCCCGGCCCCCAGGGGAATGGGCTGGCTGCGGCGACGGTGGCGTAGTAATGCATGCGCTCGGCTTCGCTCCCAAAACGCTTGCGCAGTTCGCTCTTGGCGTCTGTGCTTGTCGCCCCAATGCGCGCAGCCATGCGATCGAACTTTGCCGTATCGGTCAATGTGGCCTGATAGGCTTGGTCAAGGGCGTGCACGTACGCCTGGAAGTCGAAAAGATTGGTGTGACCACCGTCGATGCGAATTTGCTTACCTTTGTAACTCAACTGCGAGGTATGGCAGACCGAGCAGTTCGGGCCGACTGTCTCGCCTTTCCAGCGCCCTTCCGTCACCACAGTCTTTGTGAAGCCGACCGGGAAACCGTCGGGGTTGGTCCGCGGATTAGCGACCTGCGGAATCAGGCCAAGGCGCGCGCTGTTCGCATCCGAGCGGAAGAGCTCCTGGCTGCCGGCAACCTCCATGTTGACGAAGATGTCGTAGGAGGCGATGGCTGAGCCTTGCGAGGTCTGATAGAACAATTCTCGATCCGCCTGCGACCAGCCCTGGTTGAGATAGATGACGGGGTCGCTGCCAGCGGCCTGCGCGGCGGTGGGTTCGCTCAGCGCCAACCCGAGCGTGCCAGCGCCGATGATAGCAATCGCCAATGCAGCGAAGGTCCAGCGGGTCATTCCTGTTGGCGGCATGGCTTCATTCCTTAAGGTGTTGGTGCGCTTCGTCCGATGAAAATGCACGGCTATCATAGTCACGGATTCAACTATCAATGGCCGCTTATTGATCGTCCGGGGGTTATTTACTTCAATCCCCGCCTAAGGCCGTTATAAGATATGGCTCATATAGCGAATAATGTTGGTAGCTCATCTGGTGAGCCTGTGGGGGCGGAAACTGGCAGTGTGGCGCAAAGGCGCTGGACCAGGAGACGCGAAATGAGGACGAGGGAATTGGCAAGGTTGATAAGCACTCTGGGCAAGTTGCC
>CAMAWC010000060.1 GCA_945861875.1 Bordetella parapertussis | reverse complement strand
TGACCGACAGGTCGTTTTTGGCGTGACCGCTGAGCATGGCCGGGCGCAGGCGATAACGCTCAAAAGCGGCGCGGTTATCGCGCAGCGTGGCCTCTTGTTCCGCGCCACCGTCGAGAAAATCAAAAATCACCCCGGGCAGGCGCGCCTTGGCGAGGCGTGCGAGGTCGGCGATATTAATGGCCCTAGTGATGGCGGCGTTGTTCATGTGTGACGCAGTTTAAACCAGACTTGATTGCGTACCATGTGACGCACCGCGACGGCCGATTGCAGGCGATAATCGCGACGTGAAAAAAGCCTCTTCCAAATGAACATCCGCGCACGCAGCCTTGCCCACGCCAACATGGTAATCGCCACGCTGTGCTGGGGTTCGAGCTGGGTGGTGGCACGCTGGCTGCATGAGGAGATGCCGCCGGTAGCGATGTCCTTCTGGCGCTGGGTGATCGCCACAGCGGTAATCGCGCCCTTCGCCTGGCCCTACCTGAGACGCGATGCCGCAAAACTACGATCAAACTGGAAGCTGCTGTTTTTCCTCGGCTTCGTCGGCACCACCGGCTTCAGCACCCTGGGTTATTGGGGCGTCAACTACACCACCGCGACCAATGCCGCGCTGCTCAACGGCGCGCTGCCGGTGCTGGTGATAGGACTGAGTGCGCTCATAGACCGGGCCTGGCCGACCCGGCGCATAGCCGCCGGACTCGTCCTTGCCATGGGCGGAACGGCTTACATGGTGGCGCGGGGTGAGTGGCAGACGCTGGCCGGCCTGCAATTCAACAAGGGGGATTTGCTGGTATTGCTGGGCATGTCCGGCTGGGGCATTTATACCTGCGCGCTGCGCTGGCGGCCAGCGGGCTTGCATCCGCTGAGTTTTTTTGTCGTCACCGCAAGCATTGGCACGCTGGCCTTGCTGCCGTTTTATTTATGGGAGCACGCCGTCAACCCGCTGACCATCATTAACAGCCACGTCATTGCCGGCACGCTCTACCTTGCCCTTGCCTGCTCGCTGCTGGCGTACTCGTGCTGGAACGCCGCCGTGGCCGTGGTCGGCTCGCAAACCGCCGGCCTGTTCAACAACCTGGTGCCGGTGTTCGGCGTTGTGCTGGCGGTGCTGTTCCTCGGTGAGACGCCGCAAACCTATCATTTCATCGGCGCGGCCCTGATATTTCTCGGCGTGGCGCTGGTATCAACGCACTGAACCACTGCCGACCGAACCGGCAAAAAAACACGCGGGAACTGTAAGACTCATGCCCTGACACCGACCAATGTCCTTGCGATTAACCCGATCCACGAAGGAATTCAACATGCTCAAGCTCTGGGGACGCATCAATTCGATCAACGTGCAAAAAGTCTTGTGGTGCCTGGAGGAAATCGGCATCCCATACGAGCGCACCGACGCCGGCATGGCTTTTGGCTGCGTCAACGAGCCCTGGTATCGCGCCATGAATCCAAACGGCCGCGTGCCGGTGATCAACGACGGGGGTTTTGTTCTGTGGGAATCGAATGTGATCGTGCGCTATCTTGCCGCCAAGCACGCCGGCGGCACGCTCTACCCGGAAAAACTCACCGAGCGCATGGACGCCGAGCGCTGGATGGACTGGTGCTCGAGCACCCTGGGCGCACCGATGACCACGGTGTTCTGGCAACTGATTCGCACGCCGGTGGAAAAGCGCGACATGAAAGCCGTTGCCGATGCGGCGAAGGCCTGTGGCGAGCTGTTCGGCATGCTGGAGACCCACATGGCCGGCAGGCAATTTGTCGCCGGCGACCGCTTCACCATCGGCGACATTCCCACCGGTTGTTTTTTCAACCGTTTTATGGAACTGCCCATAGAACACCCGGCGCTGCCCAATCTCGCGGCATGGCTGGCACGCCTCAAACAACGCCCCGGCTTCCAAAAACACGTCGCCCTGCCGCTGAGCTGAGCACCGCCCCGCCGGTGGCGGCACCCGCAAAGCCGCGCCAGTATTGGCTTTCCAGCCTATAACCCGTTTTCAAGGCGGTCAGGGCGCGGTCGGCGCGCCAAGGCGCGCATCACGCTCGGCCTTGGGCAATTTCGACAACTCGCGCACGGCGGCATAAAAACGCGGCAGGTCGCCGCCCTGGGCCGCCAGCAGTCTGTGGAAACCGGGCACCAGTTCGGCGTAAGCGGCAACCGAGGCGAGATGGGCGTTGTTGAGCGCTTGGACAAAAAAGCGGTCGTAGCCGGCAAAGCCGCCCCAGTCGGGCGTGGCCTTAAGCGCTGCGTAATCGGCGCGCATCGCCTCGAACGCCGCCGCCTTGCCGCGGCGCATTTCTTCAGCCGCGATGGGTTGCGCGTACAACGCTTCAAGCCGCTTGCGATAGCCCAGCACCAGCGCGGAGAATTGGCGTCGCCGCGTCTGTTGCAGTTCGTACTGCCGCAACTGTTCTGGCGTGCCCTCGCGCCGTAGCCAGCGCTGCACGCCTTCATGCTCCACGGCGACGGCGAAAGACTCGTTGAACACCGTGTCACCGCCAAGGTAGAACTGCTGGTGCGCGAGTTCGTGAAAGAGCAGTCGCGCCAATTCGGTTTCCGGATAATTGATAAAGGTATTGAGCAGCGGATCATTGAACCAGCCGAGCGTCGAGTAGGCCGGCACGCCGCCGACATAGACATCAAGGCCGCGTTCGCGCAGCGTCGCGGCGTGGCGTTCGGCATCGGCCTGGGAAAACCAGCCGCGATAGCTGACGCAACCGGCAATGGGAAAACACGACTGCTCCGGCTTGACCGAAAATTCCGGCGCGGCAAACACGTTCCAGACGACAAACGGCCGCCCGAGGTCGGCATAGGCGCGATAACTGCCGTTGTCGGGCAGGCCCAGTTCGCGGCTGGCAAAGTCGCGCATCGCCAGGGCGCGCGCAAGGCGCGACTTCAACGCCGACGGCACCGCCGGGTCATCGAGGCGCTCGGCCACCGGGCGGGCGCGCTGCAGCAGCTCTACCTGGCCCGAGACCGCCTGCGCGTAATAGTCGATGGTGGCGCAACCGCACAACAACAGCGCAGACGCAAGGCAAATCGCGCCGCGCAAACTCATCGGGAAAATTTGCCCGCGGCAAAGAAATTCGCCGCCTGGGTCGCCACTTCGCCCGAGAACAACATGCCGCTGTGGCTTACCGGCAGCACGATGTGATCGGCGAGGCCGGCTATGCGTGTCTCCTCTATCGCCACCACGCCGTCGCTGTCCCCGGGCAGGGACAAAAACAAATGCGCCAGTCCGAAGCGGTCGCTGCCGGCGATCATGCCGACCTCGCCGCGCAGCGTCCAGGCCTGCGGCGTTTCCCACAGGGCGGCACTGTGCCCGAGCAATGAGCGCCCGAGGTCGTGCGCGGCGACGCGGGCGCCGGCCTGCGAACCGGCGACCGGCGCCCCAAGCAGCACGGTGCGGCCAAGCCGCCCGTCCGAGGCGTCCTGCAGGTAGCGCAGGATCACCAGACCGCCAAGGCTGTGTCCGAGCAGATGGATGCGCCCCTCGGGCAGTGCCTTGATCGCCTGGCCGAGGCTCGCGGCGTTCTCGTTGAGCCCCTCGTCCATGGAGGGGTAGCCAAAGGTGTGCGTGGTGTATCCCGCACTGTGCAGCTTGGCGGCGAGAAATTGCATGGCCAGGCGGTTAAGCCACAAGCCGTGCAGCAGCATCACGGTTTCACGCATGACGGACTTTCATCGGGCCGGCGCCGGCATGACCAGGCGCAAGCCCATCAGCAGCGGCAGCACGGCGAACAGGATGTAGCCGTGGGCGTAACTGCCGCCCGCCGCTACCAGGGCGCCGAACACCGGCGGGCCGAACATCGCGCCGGCGAAAGTGAACACCTGGGCGCCGCCGGTGACCGCGCCGGCGCGACCGGCCGGGGCCATGCGCGCCACCTCGGCCATATAGACGCCGTTCCACGCCGCGGCGGTGGCGGCGTAGAACGCGGCGACGATCATCACGCCAGCCAGCGGCCAGGCGGCGTTGAAACTGGAGACGACAAAACCGCACAGCGACATGGCGATGCCAAGGCCGGCCAGCACGTGGCGCGGTTTGAACAGATGGTCGGCGGCCAGGCCCCAGACAATGCGCGCGCACACCCCGGTCATGCTGGCCACCGAATAGACCAATCCGGCCACCACCAGCGTATAGCCCAGCTCGAGCTTGAGAAAGGACACCAGGTAGGTGAGCAGGCAAAGTTGTACCGACGAATAGACGGCCGAACACACGGCCAGTTCGCGCATGCGCCCATCGGCCCACACCTCGCGCAGGGGCAACAGCATGGCTGAAAGTCGCAGTGGCACGCCCGGCGTGCGTTCATCATCGCAGAGCGCGCGAAACGGCTGCAGCAGGGGGATGAGGACAAGCGCGATCGCGGCGATTACCAGCAGCGCGAAGTGCCAGCTCATCAACAGCAACAGTGCGGGCAACAACAGCCCGCTGATGGCGGCGCCCAGCGGCACCCCGGTCTGCTTGATGGAAAACACCATCACCCGCACCCCCGGCGGGGCGGCGCGCGCAAGGATTTGCGAACTCGCCGGATTTACCAGGCCGTTGGCGCCGCCGATCACCGTCATTGCCGCAAACGCCAGCACGATGTGCGCGCTCGTGCCAAGCAGCAGGCCGACGATGACCACGCCGGCGACAAACTGGAACACGCGGACCGGGCCGAAGCGCGCGATCAGCGCGCCGCCGGTCAGGCCGCTCAGCATCGCCGCGATATAGGCGCATGAAACCAGCACGCCGACCGCGCTCGGGGCAAAACCAAAGTCGGCCGCCACCACCGGCGCCAGCACCGCCGGCGCCGTCATGGCCATGGCCGTGAGCACTTGTATGGCAAGGGTCATCACCACCGTCGCCGACAGCTGCCAGGTGCTCAGTTGCGGGTCCGCTGCGCCCGCAAGGCTCGCGCCTGCGCCGGCCTTATCCTTAGGCCCGTCGTTCACAGCGCACTCAAGCGGCGCGAATCGGGGCTGCGCTCATTCGACCTCGATCGCGCCGCTGGCGCTCACCGTGACCGTGCTCTGGCCGGCCTCGAGCGGCGGCGGTGCGGCATCGGCCGAGGCCATGGCGCGCGAGGCCGCGAACCTGGGCTGCGGCGCGAAGCCGCTGGTATTGAGCGTGATGCGACGGATCTTGTAAGACCTTGCGGCGAAAGACAGGCGCACGATGTCGGCGCGGGCGCGAAAAGCGGCGATCGCCTCGGTAATCAGTTCGTTTTCGGTCTGGCGGCGCAACTCGGATGACACCGCAAAGGACACGCCGCCAAGCTGCATGGACGATTGCAATTTGCCGATCAGCGCCGAGGCCGCGGCAAAGTCCTTGCTGTCCAGGCGTATCTCGGCGCGACCGCGCCAGCCGGTGAGCTTGTTCTGGCGGTCATACACCGGGTAGGTCTGGTTGCCGCCCGAACGGGCGCGCACTGACTTGAACTCGGCGGCGCTCTTCAAGGCATCGGCAAGGGTCTTGTTGAGTGAATTGGCGACATGCGCCGAGCTGGCGTCGGTGAATTCGGCGGACAGCGTGGCGTACAAGGTGTCGTTGGCGACCTCACGCTGTGCTTCGGCCTGGAATTCGATGCTGTTCAGGCCCGCCGCCCCGGCCGCGGTCTGGGCCTGCAGCGGCAGGGCCAACAAGGCCAGCACTGCGGCGCCCACAGCACCCGTCATGAAGGCGCGCATCAACGGCCCGCCGCAATTCGCGCGAACTCGAATGACAGGGTCACCGGCTTCGGGTTGAGGTTGGTCCAGACGAGGCAGACATCGCCGGGGCTTTTCGGGACGTAGGTTCCCGACAGTATGTTCACCTTGTCTTTTTTGACCGGGTAGAGCACCTGACCGCCCTCCTGGTACTGGATGTTGAAATTGACCGGGGCATCGGCGCGAAACCAGTAGCGCAGGTTCTGCGCCGCGGCGAGGCTGGTGCACTCCTTGTGTGCGGCCGAGCTGTTGAGTGTCTTGGTCACCGTTTTGACATTGACGTTCTGCTGGGCAAGGGCGGCCTGCGGCAGCAGCAAGGCCGTCGCGGACAGGGCCAGCAGCACTGCAATCGTCCGCAAACCAACTCTTTGCGCCTTGGACTTTTTCATAGTGTCATCCCCTTGACACCTCAAATCGCCGCCACCGGCTATTTTTGCTGCGCCCGGGCGCGCGCAAAATCGGCCGATTCTTTTTCGTAAGTGCGCCTGGTTTCAACGGTGCGGCTGCGCGCCTGCGCCAGTTCCTTTTGCGATCGCTCCGATACCGCACGCGCCTCGTCGGCCTGCTTTTGCACCGCCTTGAAGGCCAGCTCGTCCTGCAAGGCAAAGCGCTCGGCCTGTTCGAGGCGCTGCTCGGCCTCGGTCATCGCCTGCCGGGCAAATTCGACGCGGTTCTGCGCCTCCTGGAACGGGTCCTGGCGCGGCGAGCGATCTTCGACCGGTGCCTTGGCCTGGGCGTGCAGGTGTCCGGCATTGGACATTGCGGCAACGGCGCAGAACAGAAAAGTGACGGTGAAACGCATGAAGCGAATAACGCACCGGTGGCTAGTACGATGACAGATTCTACCCCAGCGCGGTGCGCCGTCCCGGCGGGCTTTCAGCGCCATGGCGGTCGCGCCCAGGTGGCGGGCGGCACGCCCGTCAAGACGAATTCCTCTACACTCTGCCCCCTGCAAACCCGGCCTTTGAGCACAGCCACCATGACCTCCCCGCCCCCTTCGGCCAGTCCGCGCATCGGATTCATCGGCGCCGGACGGCTCGCCACCACCCTCGCCCGCGGTTTTGCCGCAAATGGCCTCGCCGTGGTCGGCGTGTCCAGCCGCACGCCCGCCTCGGCCGAACGCCTGGCCGCCGCGGTCGGCAGTTGCAGCGCATTTGATGATGCGCAAAGCGTCGTCGACGCCGCGGACCTGGTCTTTATCAGCGTCACCGACATGGCCATTGCCGGGGTGGCCGCCGCCGTGCGCTGGCGCGCGGGCGTGGCGGCGGTGCATTGCAGCGGCGCGACCGAAGTGGCGGTGCTCGCGCCGGCGGCGGCGCAGGGGGCGCTCACCGGCGGCTTTCATCCGATGCAGACCTTCGCCGACCCGGAGGCGGCACTCGCTTCGCTGCCCGGCTGCACCGTGTCCATAGAGGCGGACGAACCGCTGCATTCGCGCCTCAAGCATCTTGCCGCGCTGCTTGGCTGCCGCTCCATCACCCTGCCGCCCGGTGCGCGGGTGCGTTATCACGCCTCGGGCGCCTACGCATCGCAATATGTCGTCGCGCTGCTCGCTGAAGCGGCCAAACTCTGGGCGTCGTTCGGCGTAAGCGAGGAGGACGCCATCCGCGCGCTATTACCCCTCTTGCGCGGCACCGCGGCTTCGGTCGAGAAGGCCGGCCTGGTGCAGGGCATGCCCGGTCCGCTTTCGCGCGGCGACATCGACACAGTGCGCCGTCACCTCGATTCACTCGATACCTTCGACCCGCAGCTGGCCGCGTTATACCGGCAACTCGCCCTGCGCACGGTCTCCCTCGCCGATAAGAAAGGCGCCCTGACGGCCGAGCAACAAAGCCGGTTGCAGGCCTGGTTTGGCGAGGGCAGCAAGCAAGGCTAGTGCGGCGGTGCCGTCAGCCCTTGGCTTCGTGGGCCCGTTTGATCAGGTCCATGACACGGGTGGACAGCCTGGCGGTATGGCCGCGCATCGCCTGGTAGGCGGCCTCGGCATCGGCGGCGAGGATGGCGGCGACGATGTGCGCATGTTCCTCGTGTGACACGCCAAGCCGGCCCTTCACTCCGCCCTGTGCCGAACGAAAAGGCGCGAGGCGGTTGCGGAAATTCTCCACCATGCCGGTGAGGCTCTTGTTCTGCGTGCCTTCGCAAATGAGGTCGTGAAAGTCGTTGTTGAGCTTGAGGTAGGCGCGCGTGTCGCCGCGGGCCACCGGCTCGGCGGTGCGAAGATGCAGCTGCTCGAGCTGCTTTTTTTGCATCGCGCTCATGCGATGGGCGCTTATTTTCGCGCACAGCGCCTCGAGCTCGCACATCGCCTCGAGCATGTCCGAGAGCTTGTCGGCGCCGATTTCGGTGACCATGCCGCCGCGCCGCGGGCGCAGGTCTATCAGGCCGCGCGCGGCCAGTTCGCGCAATACTTCGCGGATCGGCGTGCGCGACACCTTGAAGCGGGCGGCCAGAGCCTGCTCGTCGATTTTCTGTCCCGGGGCAAGCTTGCCGTTGATGATCTCCTCGGCAAGTTTTTCGCAAATGTTTTGGGCGGCGGTGGAGGCCATGGGTTCCGATCCGGCAGTTTTGCTGCTTATGGCGCGATTCTAGCGCGCCGCGACCCGCTTGTCAGGGCTTTGCGCATGCCAGATAGCAATAATTGCATTCAAATATGCTTTCGTGTATACATAAGGCCTTGCGCGACGCCAATCCGGGCCGCGGACAGATCAACCCGCTTACCCGTTTTACCCGCTTACCCGTTTACCCAAGGAGGGCTGCATGAGCACCGATCAGACCAAAAAAGACTCCCCGAAACTGCGCCATATCGCCATCTCGGTTCCCGACCCCTGGAAGGCCGCGGAGTTTTACCAGAAGGCCTTTGGCATGGAAAAAGTCGGGGAAACCGATTCGAGCCTGGCGCGCGGCGTATACCTGAGTGACGGTGTCATCAACCTCGCCCTGCTCAACTACAAGACCGACCAGGCGGCAGGTGAGGACCGCGGCCGCAAGTTCGTCGGCCTGCACCATTTCGGTTTCTGGGTCGATGACATGACCTCGGCGCGCCAGCGCATCGAGGACGCCGGCGGCACCTGGTACATGGGCGAGGTGCCGGTCAAGGGTAATATTTTCTACGAAGTGAAGTTCCGCGACCCCAACGGTGTGGTGATGGATATCACCGCCAACGGCTGGGGCGGCGCGTCCAAGAACGGTGCGCCCGACTCCAAGAGCCCGGACCTGCGCCATCCCGACCTCAAGGCCGACAGAACCGGCCTGTGAGCTGCGTTGCGCCCTCAGCCGACCGGGGTCGGCACCGGCCTGCCGGAAAATTGCGCTCCCAGGTTGGCGAGCAGCGAATCGAGCTGCGCGCGCAGCACCGCCGGCGAGCGGCCGGCGATGTGCGGGGTGAACATGACGTTGTCGCAGGCGAGCAGTTCCGCCGGCACCTCGGGTTCGCCATCGACGACATCAAGACCCGCCCCGGCGATCTTGCCCGCGCGCAGCGCCTCAACCAGGGCGGCGGTATCGACCACGCTGCCGCGGGCGATATTGACAAACCAGCCCTGCGGGCCGAGGGCCTCGAGCACCGTGGCGTTGACGAGGTGCCTGGTGGCCGCGCCGCCGGGGCAGGCCGCGACGAGATAATCGCTGTCCTGTGCCAGCCCGACCAGCGTCGGGTAGTGGCGCCAGGGCACGTCGCTACGCGGCGTGCGCGTGTGATAGCCGATTTGCATGTCAAATGCCGCGGCACGCCTGGCGATGTTCATGCCGATATTGCCCATGCCAAGTACGCCGAGGCGGCAGCCGTTGATGCTAGGGCGTTCAATGCGGCTGGTTTTCCATTTTCCCGCGCGCACCGCCGCGTTGGCCTGCACGAGACCGCGCGAAAGCGCCAGCATGAAGGCGAGCGCGTGATCGGCGACGTTGGCGTCGTTCACACCTGGCGCGTTGGCGACGACGATGTTGCGTGCGCGCGCGGCGGCCACCTCGACGCCCTCGTAACCGGCGCCAAAGCAGCAGATGATTTCCAATTTCGGCAGGCGCGCCATTTGCGCGGCGGTCAACCCGCTGCTGCCGTTGGTGACCACGCCGCGCACCGGCACGCCGGCGACACGCTCCAGCGCCTCGGGCTTGGGGCCGTCGGGGGCGTGGTGAATGGTGAAATGCCGGCGCAATTTCTCGATGAACACGTCCTTGAGCGGGATGACGACCCAGACGTCGGGTTTGGCAGACAAGATGTAACCTCCATGAATTCGCGGTTGGACCAGACGGCATTCTGGCATGTGGCTGTATTTACGTATACACATTCGCCACTGCGTACACACGCAGGGCAGGCTTAATCAACCGGAGAACATGTAATGAACTGGCATGCAATGGGGCGCTACGCCGCCCCGGGCGGGGAACGCGTTGCGCTCATTCTGGACAGCGGCGTGTATGACGCCGCGGCGACCGCCGAAACACTGGGCATGGCGGCGACGGCGGCTTCGCCCTTGCGCGGTGTTGCAGGACTGCTTGCCGACTGGCCGGCCTCCGCCGCCGCGCTCGCCGGACTGGCGGCACGCGCCGCAGAGGCCGCCGCCCGCGGCACCATCAAGCCGCTGACCGGGGCGCGCCTGCTCGCACCCTGCCAGCCGCAGCGCATTTTTGCCGCAGCCTCCAATTACCAGGAGCACGCCAAAGAAATGGGCACCAAGCTCGCGGCGCGCACCGAACTGCAGCCCTACTTTTTCATGAAGGCCGACACCGCCGTTGTCGGCCCGGGGGACGCGGTACGCATGCCCAAGGGCACGCAAAAACTCGACTGGGAAGTGGAACTGGCTGCGGTCATCGGCCGCGGCGGGCGCGACATCGGCGTCGAACAGGCGCTGGCGCACGTTGCCGGCTACACCATACTCAATGACATCAGCGCGCGCGACCTCAACCGCAGGAGCGACTACCCGTTCACCCACGACTGGTTTCGCGGCAAGAGCTGGGACACGTTCGCGCCCCTGGGCCCCTGCTTCGTGCCGGCCGGCTGCATCGCCGACCCGCAAAAGCTGCGCCTGCAACTAGCGGTCAATGGCAAGATGATGCAGGATGGAAGCAGCGCCGAAATGATTTTTTCCGTCGCCGAGCAGATTGCCTACCTGTCGTCCATCCTCACGCTCAAGCCCGGTGACATCATCGCCACCGGCACGCCGACCGGGGTGGGCATGGGCATGGGGATCTACCTCAAGCCGGGCGATGTGATGAGCGCAAGCATCGAGTCCATAGGCACGCTGGAAAACCCGGTCGTTGCGGCATAGCTTTCGGAAGAAAGGCACATCAGGTGGCACCGGTTCCGCAGAAACACACGATCAAATCAGTCCTGGAGATACGAAAATGAAATTGTTTAAAAAGCCATCTGCTCAAATCGCCTCTGCCGCCCTAATTGCCGTGCTGTTTGCCGGCAGCGCCCTGGCGCAGGCCTGGCCGCAGCGCCCGGTAAAAATCGTCGTGCCCTATGCCCCGGGCGGCAACACCGACGCTATCGCGCGCCTGACCGCCGAGCGCCTGAGCGCCGTAATGGGACAGCAGTTCATTGTCGAGAATCGCGCCGGTGCGGGTGGCGCCATCGCCGCCGAGTTCGTGGCAAAGTCCCCGGCCGACGGTTACACGCTGTTTGTCGCGGCGCTGTCGCAGTTCGGCCCGGTGCCGCTGACGCAAAAAGTCAATTACGACCCGCTCAAGGATTTTGCACCGGTCTCCAATATCGGCGCCAACGCCTTTGTCATCGCCGTAAGCAACAACGTGCCGGTGACCACGCTGAAGGAATTTGTCGACTACGTCAAAGCGCGCCCGAATACGCTCAATTACGGTTCGGGCGGCAGCGGCAGCCTGACCCATCTTGCCGGGGCTTTGTTTCTTAATCGCGCCGGCATACAGATGACCCATGTTCCCTACAAAGGAGGCGCCCCGGCCCTTGCCGACCTTCTGGGCGGACAGGTGCAGATGTACGCCGGCAGCCCGTCCGAACTGATCGGCCACGCCAAGAGCGGCAAAGTCAGGCTGCTTGGCATCTCGTCGCCCAAGCGCAACGCACAGCTGCCCGATGTCCAGGCGATTGCCGAGCTGTACCCGACGTTCAGTGCGCTCACCTGGAACGGCCTGGTGGCACCGGCGGGCACGCCGCCGGCGGTGATAGACCGACTGTCGCAGGAAATGCTCAAGGCGATGCGCGATCCGGCCTTCCTCGACCGCCTGTCAAAAATCGGCGTCGACCCGGTGGTCACCACGCCGGCCGAATTCAGCGAATCGATACGCGCCGACTACGCCATGTGGCGCGAGGTGATCAAAGCTACCGGACTCTCCGTTGAATAGGAAAAACACCATGCTGCCCATGTCCAACCTGCCCGAGGCCGCGCGCCGCGCCATGGCCCAGATCGGCCCCGTCTGGGGTAGCGACATCCAGAAGCACCGCGACATGGTGATCGCCGCCTATGCCCCCCTCTTGGCCCAATCACCCAAGGACGGCTGCAACGCGATTCGTGATATCGCCTATGGCGCCCACCCGCGCCAGGTGCTCGACGTCTTCAAGCCCGATGTTGCCCGAGACGTCAAGGGCGCCAAGGGCGCCCCGGTGGTCATTTTCGTGCACGGCGGCGCCTTTGTTCGCGGTGACCGCAACGTCGACGCGGAAATCTACTCCAACACGTTGTGGTGGTTTGCGCGCAAGGGCGTTATCGGCATCAACATGGAATACCGGCTCGCACCCGAGGCGATGTACCCGGGCGGCGCCGAGGATGTCGGTGCGGCGGTGGCATGGGCGCGCGCGCACGCGGCCGAATACGGCGGCGACCCGGACAAGATTTTTCTCATCGGCCATTCGGCCGGCGGCACCCACGCCGCGGGCTACGCCTTCGACCCGGCGATCCGGCCTGCGGCCGGCCACGGCCTCGCCGGGCTGATCCTCATCAGCGCCCGCGTCCGCGCCGATGTCGAGGCGGAGAATCCCAACGCCTTCGCGGTCAAGGCCTATTTTGGCGAAGACGCCTCGCTGTATGAGCGGCGCTCGCCCGTGACCCATGCCGCCGGATCAAAGCTGCCGACCTTTATTGTCATCGCCGAGTTCGAGAACCCGCTGCTCGACGTCTATGGCGCCGAACTGCTGCACCGCATGAGCGTCGCCGCACGCCGCGCGCCGCGCTTCATGCGCCTGACACGCCACAACCACACTTCCATCGTCGCGCACTTCAATACCGGGGAAGACCTGCTCGGCAACGAAATCCTCGATTTCATCGCCACTGGAAGATAGCGAAGATGCGCCAAGCATCCCGCGACGTTTGTATCGGAGAAACGAAATGGATCAGAAAATCCCCCACCCCGTAGAAGACAGTGATCCTGAGGACAAGCCCTTGTCACCGCTGCGCCGGCGCGCGCTCGGAGGTATCGGCGCCTCGGCGGCGCTGGCCGCGGGTGGCGGCTGGCTGTCCGGTTGCGCCAGTCCCGCCGGCGGCGCGGATGTGCCGCGCTCGGGTGAATTCGTCATCCGCAACGCCATTGTCGTCAGCATGGATCCCACTATCGGCGACCTGCCGCGCGCCGACGTGCATGTGCGCGACGGGGCGATTGTCGCCGTCGGCGTGTCGATCACCGCGCCAGGCGCAGAGAGCGTGGACGGCGCCGGGATGATTGTGATGCCGGGATTCATCGACACCCACTGGCACCTGTGGAACACCATCCAGAAAAACATGCTGTCCAAGGGCGTCGAGTATTTTCCGCTCAAGGCGGCGCTGGTACAGCACTACACCGCCGAGGATTTCTACCGCTCCAACCGCCTGGCGCTGGCCGAAGCGGTCAACGGCGGATTCACCACGGTGAATAATTTTGCCCACAACACGCGCTCGCCGGCACACGTCGACGCCGAGATCCGGGCGATGGCCGAAAGCGGACTGCGCGGGCGCTACTCCTACGGCTGGATCGACCCCATCCCGGACAAGCAGGTGGCCAACCTCGAGGACATCGCGCGGGTAAAGCGCCAGTGGTTCGGCGCCGACTCGCCGATGCGCGGCCGCATCGACATGGGCATGGCGCTGCGCGGCCCGATGTACACCCCTTTTGACGTCTATGCCGCGGAGTTCCGCGCCGCGCGCAGCATGGGCCTGCCTGCCATCCTGCATGTCGGGCAGACCAAACGCCGCTATGCCGAGGTGGGGAAATTGCATGCGGAGGGCTTTATCGACCGCTCGACCATCCTGGTGCACGGTATTGTCGCCACCGCCGCGGACCGCCAGGCGATGGCGAAGTCGGGCGCATCGCTGTCGATTTCACCGCAGTCGGAAATGCGCGACCAGGAGGACGGTGACTTTCGCGAACAGTTGCTGCAAATGATGGCGGCCAAAATCAACATCTGCCTGTCCATAGATTCTTCCGTGCTGGGGGCGGCCTCGATGTTCGACCAAATGAGCGCGGTCTGGTACCTGGGCATTCCGTGGCGCGGCACGCCCTCGGAAAAACTGCCCTACGTTGATTTTGGCGACGTGCTGGCGATGGCGACCATCAACGGCGCGCGTGCGATGGGCATCGCCGACAAGACCGGCTCGCTCACCCCTGGCAAACGCGCCGACATGCTGATGATCCGCGCCACCGACCTCAACATGGTGCCCCTGGGCAATGTGCGCACGGCGCTGGTGCGTTCGGCGCAGAACCACAACATCGACAGCGTCATCGTCGACGGCGTTTTTCGCAAACGCGGCGGACGCATTCTCGGCCTTGATATCGAACAGGTGAAGCGCGAAGCCAGTCAAGCGCTGTTCGATGTGCGCACGCGGGCGGGTGGCAAATGGGCGCCACCGGCCGGCAGCTGAGGTGCCGCAGGACGGATTCAGGCGCCTGGTGTATTAATAAAATACGCCGGGAATGCCCGTCTGGCGGGCCTTTCCAGCCATCGACATGCGTAACCAGCCGGTGATTTACACTGCCGCACCGGCCGATTGACATCTGATGCGTGATGCACTAGCATCTCCCAATGCGCACCACCCTCGACATTGAAGAAGACGTTCTGTTCGCGGCAAAAGATCTGGCGCGCCGGGAAAAGAAAACAGCCGGACAGGTCATTTCCGAACTCGCGCGCAAAGGGCTGGCCGGCGTATCGGCGTTGACGACGCAAGAGTCCAGATCGATCTACGGCTTCCGGCCGTTTCCAAAAGAAGGACGGATAGTCAGCAACGAGCTGATCAACAAGTTGCGCGAAGACGGCGAGTATTAGGAGCGCGGCACCCGATGCGTGCGCTGTTGGACGTCAACGTATTGATCGCACTGCTCGACCAGGCGCACCCGCATCACGACGCGGCAATGTCCTGGCTGCGGGAGAATATCAAGCACGGCTGGGCCTCCTGTCCGATCACGCAAAACGGCTGCATCCGGATCATGTCGCAGGCTTCCTACCCCGGCGCTCGGCCCGTCGTCCAGATCATCGACCGTTTGCGTGGTGCGCTTACGCACTCGGCACACCAATTCTGGCCCGATGAGGCCTCCATCGTCGACACGCACGCAGTGGACGGCACGCGCGTACACAGCGCACGGCAGATCACCGACACTTATCTGCTGGCGCTCGCGGTCAAACACCAGGGACGACTGGTGACATTCGATTCGGGCATCGCGCTTTCAGCGGTGATGGGTGCCACAGAAAAAAATCTGGTGACACTGGTTTGAGGCATCCACCAGAATAATGGGCAATGGCTGGCAATCCGCTCTAGTAGGGCGTTTCCAGCCATCACCCCTCCGGAAACCAGGTCCGGGGCGATCGCAAAAAAACTACTTCGCAGCGGCGTCCAGCGCGACTTTGATGTCGTTGAAGCGCGCGCCGACAATGCGCTCGCCGCTCGGCAGGAAGGTTGTCGGCGTACCGTCGATGCGCATCTTGCGCCCCAGCTCGAGGTTTTTTTCCACCGGGTTGTCGCAATTTCGCGCGAGTGTCGGCGTGTTGTTGCTGAGCATCATGTCGTTCCATGCCTTGGCGCGATCGGGCGCGCACCAGACGGCCTTGGATTTGTCGACCGAGTTTTGCGACAGGATGGGATAGAGGAACACGTAGACGGTGACATCGTCGAGCTTGGCGAGGTCCTGCTCGAAGCGCTTGCAAAAGCCGCAGTTCGGGTCCTCGAAAACCGCCAGCTGGCGGCGGCCGTTGCCGCGCACCACCTTCACCGCCTGCGCCAGCGGCAGGTCGTCGAACTTGATCGCCGTTAGTTTTTGCAGGCGCTCCTCGGTGAGGTTTTTCATGTTGCGGCCATCGAGCACGCTGCCGGAAAAAATATAGCTGACCTTTTCGTCGGTATAGAGCAGCTCGTCACCGACCCGCACCTCCCACAGGCCAAGGTAAGGCGTCTTCATCACGCCGTCGATCTTGATGCCCTGCACCCTCGCCTCCAGGGTTTTTCTGATGAGCGCTTCATTGGCCTGTGCCGTCAGGGCGGTTAGCGTCAGCGCACCCAGCAGGGCGAGCAGCAGTTTCCGGGTGAATCGGCGCATGGCTATTCCTTATCAACAAATCAACGGGTCAACGGGTCAACGGATCAAGAAACCGCCCCCGGGAATCACCCCAGGGCACGCCGCGCAAGCAGCGTCTTTAGGACAGGCAAGGCGTCGGTTAAGTTCAAACCGGCGTTGCGCAGCCAGGCAAGCTGGCTGGCGCGGGAGGAAAACAGCCGCGCCAGCGCGTCGGTTGCCCAGCGCATCGCCAGTATATCCTCGGCGCGCTCGCGCTCATAGCGGCGCAGCAGGCGCAAATCGCCGCAGGGGCGGAAGGGCTCGCGCGCGGCGAGGACGCGCGCCAGCGCCTGCGCATCGGCAAAACCCAGGTTGACGCCCTGCCCGGCCAGCGGATGCACGGTGTGGGCAGCGTCGCCGACCAGCGCGACACCCGGCCGGACGAGATTCGCGGCGCGCTGGCGCGACAGCGGAAAAGCGGCCGGCACGCCCAGCAGCGTCATTGCGCCCAGCGCATTGGCGCCGGCGTTGGCGACACGGGAGGCAAGCGCAGCCGGCGCCATGGCAAGCAATTCGTGCGCATGCGCTTCGGGCGTTGACCAGACCATGGAAACGCGTTTTCCCGGGAGCGGCAGCCATGCCAGAACGCCCTGCTCGTTGAACCACTGGCGTGCAATGCCCTCGTGCGCAACGCCACAGTCAAAATTGGCCACCACACCAAGTTGATCATAGGACTGGACATCCACTTCAATCCCGGCCGCTTGCCGCAACCAGGACTGGCTGCCGTCTGCGGCGACCAGCAGGCCGGCCTGAAGCATCGTGCCATCCTCGAGTTCAAGCGCGTTGTCGGCGGCATGCAGGCGTTTGCACGGTGCCGGGCAATACAGGGCGACGTTGCGCCCGGCCTGCAGCAATTGCCACAGCGCCGATTGCACACGGCCCGATTCGACAATCCAGGCGAGCGCCGCGACGGCGCACTCGTAGGCGGAAAAATCAAGTCGGGAACCTGCGGCGTCGCCGAACACGCGCATGGCGCGTACCGGGCTCAGGCGTTCGGGCGCAATCGCCTGCCAGGCGCCAAGCTGCGACAAGAAGGCGACACTGGCCGGGCTGAGCGCATAAATGCGACTGTCCCAGGCCGCCGGGTCGGCAGGCGGGGATTCGGGAAGCCTGGCATCGACCAGCGCCACGCGCAGATTCAGGTCCTGCCGCGACAGCGCAAGCGCAAGACTGGCACCGACCAGGCCGGCGCCGACGATGACGACATCAAACTGCGGATTGCGGGAAGCCATGTGCCTATTGTAGACGTAACCAAGCCCGGATCACCCTATGCATGCCTTTGTTTTGTTGACAAAGTTTGCCCGGAGACGGGATAATAGCGGGCTTTCTCAAGTCGTTCCAAATCGCGCTTTCTCGGTGATATAGCTCAGTTGGTTAGAGCACAGCACTCATAATGCTGGGGTCGGTGGTTCAAATCCACCTATCACCACCATTCAAAGGTGCAGCGTTTATGCGCTGGACCCGGCCTGCCGGCGTCCATCCGGCAACGCGTACTCTTAGTACAATGGATTCAGTTCCTGTCATGGCGAGACCCAAACCGGGTGATCAAGCTCATGTATAAACGACTTTTTATTTTGCTGGCGGCGCTGGTTTCTTTTTCGGCATACGGGCAGTTGCGCAGCATCCCCGACAACGCCAAACGCGCCACCATGTCACACCTGCGCGAGATGCAGGTAACGCTCAACGGCGATCAGGTCGTCCTTGCCGCCGGCGCGCAGATTCGCGGCGCAAACAACCTCATCATCACGCCCACCCAGCTGCCGCCCTACTCACTGGTGAAATACCAGCTTGATAACTCCGGGCAGGTCACACGCGTCTGGGTGCTCACGCCCGAAGAAGCGGCGCGACCGGACAAGCTGTAACCGCGCTGACAGCGACCGGACACCCCCCTCGGGCATGACAAAAAAGCTGTACATCAAGACCTTCGGCTGCCAGATGAACGAGTACGACTCGGCCAAAATGGCCGACGTGCTTGCCGCTGCCGAGGGCTATGAGCAGACCGGCGACCCGAACGAGGCCGACCTGATCCTGTTCAACACCTGCTCGGTGCGCGAAAAAGCCCAGGAAAAAGTCTTTAGCGACCTCGGCCGGGTACGCACGCTCAAGCTCGCACGGCCGGACCTGCTCATCGGCGTGGGTGGTTGCGTCGCCAGCCAGGAGGGCGCGAACATCGTTGCGCGCGCGCCCTACGTCGATGTGGTGTTCGGCCCGCAGACCCTGCACCGGCTGCCGGCAATGCTGGCCAAGCGCCGCGAAAGCGGGCGCTCACAAATGGACATTTCCTTCCCCGCCATCGAAAAATTCGACCACCTGCCGCCGGCCCGCGTGGAGGGCGCGAGCGCGTATGTGTCCATCATGGAAGGGTGCAGCAAGTATTGCAGTTTCTGTGTCGTGCCCTATACGCGCGGCGAGGAAGTTTCGCGTCCGCTGGACGATATCCTCACCGAGGTGGCCGAACTCACCGGCCAGGGCGTAAAGGAAGTGACGCTGCTCGGCCAGAACGTCAATGCTTACCGCGCGCCGATGACCGGTGCGGCCGCCCCGGGTACCGTGGGCGCCACCGCAGATTTCGCGCTAGTGCTTGAGTACGTCGCCGCCATGCCGGGCATAGAGCGCATCCGCTACAGCACTTCGCATCCGAAAGAGTTCACGCAGCGCCTGATCGACCTTTACGCCAGCGAACCCAAACTGGT
>CAMAWC010000059.1 GCA_945861875.1 Bordetella parapertussis | reverse complement strand
GCACAAAAAATCGGCATGGATCCGGCCGAGTTCCGCCGCAAGAACATCATTCCCGATGACGCCTACCCTTACACCGCGCCCTCGGGCATCAAGTTCGAAAAGCTGTCGCACCAGCAGACGCTGGACAAGCTGTTAAAGCTTATGGACTACGACAAGCTGCGCGCCGAGCAGGCCGCGTTGCGCAAAAAGGGCATCCATCGCGGCATCGGCCTCGCTGCGATGATAGAGGTGACCAATCCCTCGCCGGCGTTTTACGGTGTCGGTGGCGCGCGCATTTCGGCGCAGGACGGCGCGACACTGCGCATGGACCCCACCGGCATTGTCTATGTGACCTGCAGCGTGACCGAACAAGGCCAGGGCAGCGAGGGCATATTCGGGCAGATCGCCGCGAGCGTGGTCGGCGTGACCATGGACAAGGTGCGTGTGGCCACCGGCGACACCGGCACCATGCCTTACGGCGGCGGCACCTGGGCCTCGCGCGGCGCCGGCATAGGCGGCGAAGCGGTATTGCAGGCGGGCAAGGCGCTGCGCTCCAACATCCTCGATGTCGCCGCGGCCATCCTCAATGAAGACAAGGCCAAGCTCGACATCGTCAACAACGAAGTCACCGACAAGCTCACCGGCGCCTCCAAGCTGACGCTGGCCGAGGTGGGCCGCGTCGCCTATTTCCGCCCCGACACCCTGCCGATGAAATTCCAGTCAGAACTCACCGTCACACGCCATTACACGCCGCGCGAATACGGCTTTGTGTTTACCAACGGCATCCAGGCGTCGCTGGTTGAAGTGGACACCGACACCGGCTTTGTGAAGTTGCTCAAGCACTGGTGCGTCGAGGATTGCGGCACCATCATCAACCCGATGCTGGTCGATGAGCAAATCCGCGGCGGCGTGGTGCAGGGCATAGGCGCGGCCCTCTTTGAGCACTGCCTCTACGACGACAACGGGCAACTCCTCAACGGCAACATGGCCGATTACCTCGTACCGATGTCCGGCGAAATGCCCGACATCATCATCGGCCACGTCGAGACGCCGACCAAAACATCGGAGCTGGGCGCCAAGGGCGCCGGTGAAGCCGGCACCGCCGGAGCACCCGGCGCGGTGATGAACGCCATCAACGACGCCCTCGCGCCGTTCAAAGCCTACGTCAGCAACCAGCCCGCCACGCCGGAGCAGGTCTTGAGGGCGCTAGGCAAGGTCTGAGCAGCAACCAGCCGGAAAGCCTTTTCGCTCAATATTTCATGAGCGCTTCATACCCCCGAACGCCAACCTAAATTGATCGGTATTTTGGAGAAAGGTATGAAAGTCGGATTTATCGGTGTCGGGCAGATGGGGGCGCCGATGGCGCAGCGCCTTCTCGCTGCGGGCCATGAGCTCACCGTCTTTAACCGTACGGCCTCGGCGGCATACGCGCTGGCCGAACACGGTGCCCGAATAGCCCTCTCCCCCGCGCAAGCACTGGATGCAGATGTAGTGATCTCCATGCTCGCGGACGACGCTGCCGTACGCGATGTGTGGCTGACTTCGGGTCTCTCGCTGAGGATGTTGGCGACAGCAGTACATCTCAATATGGCAACCGCCAGTCCCGGGATCGCACGAGAACTGGCGATCGCCCACGCCCAAGGCGGGAGCCAATATGTTTCGGCCCCCGTGTTCGGGCGCCCATCAGCGGCCGCCAGGGGTGAGCTTGACATCATCGTCGCCGGCAACAGCCTCGCAATAGACCGCTGCGCACCATTATTCGCGGCCATGGCAAAACAGGTGTTTATTGTGGGCGAGGATACCGCGAAGGCAAATGCGGTGAAAATAGCCCGCAATTTCCTAATCGCGTCGGTAATCGAAGGGCTCGGGGAAGCGTTTGCACTTGCACGCAAGGCAGGCGTGGCTGAGGGAGATTTCCTGAATATTCTGACAAGCACGTCCCTTGATGCACCAACGTACCGTCACTACGGCAAAGTGATAGCAAACAAGGAATTTGAACCTGCGGCCTTTAGCATGGAGCTTGGCCTGAAGGATATCGAACTGGCGTTATCTACGGCGGCAGCGCTCGGCGTGGTCATGCCGAGTGCAGAACTTATTCGCAAACAATTAATGGCAGCCATTGCATCTGGCCGAGGACAGCAGGACTGGGCCGCCTTGGCGGCTCACATTGCCGGAAGCTCTGGGTTGTAGCGTCCGCCCCGTAAAACTGACACGTGAAGGCCGCGCTTTACGCGGCCTTCACGACGACTTCTTCAAGCAGTGCAATACAGAGGGATCATCGCCAAGCTCGGAAAAATCAGCAAGGTGCCGGCGGCGCATCCACCAGCTTGGGATCTACCGCGCGCAAACCGTTCGGCCACGTAAGCTTGCTGAAGTCGACAGGCTGCTTCGTAATTCCCGTCGATTGCGCCCACTTCGACAGACTGCAAAAGTCCTGAAAATAAACTTTGTCTATCGCGATGGGACGCGTATTCGTTTCCCATTGGTCACGGGTGGCTTTCTCGCTGAGACTGTAGGTTTTAGCCGCATACGCCGCTACCGCCGCGAAATCCTTCTCCGCTTTGTCACGCCCCTTCAGGACCGCACGCAAAAAACGCTGTATCCGGTCTGCGCCATCAGCCGAATTGAGAAGCTCCGGTCGCGCTCCGGCCACCAAATAACCCTGAATGTAGCCCACTGCGTCAGTCAGTTGGTGGACATCGTTGGGGCAGATTTCCAGCGTGCGCGATCCAATCGGCTGCCAGATAAAAAATGCAGAGATATCACCCTTGCAGAGCGCCACCGGGAGCAGTTGAGTATCAAGGTTTTTTACCGTTGTACCGGCGGGGTTCACGCCGTTTTTGGATAGATACTCGGAGATAAACCAGGAGCCCGTAGAACCGACACGCGTGGCGACCGTCTTGCCAACCAAGTCCTGCGCCTTGCGAATGTCTTTGCGGGCGATTGCCACATAGCCCTTAGCGTCCCGTTCCATAACCGCGAATGTCTGATACTGGCCGGGATTCTCAAAAAAGTACTGAACGCTCGGCAAGTCACCTGTCATGACGATGTCACCTTGGCCGGTACGAAACGTCTGGAATGCCGTGGTGCCTGACGGGAACACGCGGTACTCGACATCGAGACCCTGTTCTTTGAAATAGCCATATTCAATTGCCATCCAAACGGCGTCGTTATTCACGGACGGCTGGCCGAATAGAACCAGTTTTTTCAGGGCCTGAGCTTGAGCGCCGGCTCCTCCGAAAAAAAATAGGGCGAATATCGCAGCGGTTGCCACACTCCTGGCACGTATCATCATTTACTCCTCAGGTTAGCGAAACGTAAGACATGTAGCGAGAAAGAATCCGGTCAACCGCAATCCGGAAAAGCCGGTCGAACGCAAAACCGAGCAGGCAAATCGCCAGCAATGCCACAAAGATGCGATTGGTTTGCATCAACATGGATGAATTTTGCAGTAAAAAACCAATGCCTGAATCAGCCGCGAGTATCTCGGCCGGGATTATGCTCATAAACGAAGATGCCATGGCGATACGCATGCCGGTGACAATGTAAGGGGCGGCCGATGGAATGACAACCAGAATAAAAATCTGCAGCTGGCTCGCTCCGAGGCACTCGGCGGCCCGCTGGCGGACTATCGGCGCCCGCATCACCCCGACCGTGGTGTTTACCAGGACAATGAAGAAAGTTCCCCAGAAAATGAGGAAATATTTGGATGTCTCGCCGATGCCAAACCATATAACGGCAATCGGGATCATCGCTGTCGGCGACAGGTAGCGCATCAACTCGATCACCGGATCAAGCAGTTCATTTACCAGCCTGATTCTCCCCAGAATTACCCCCAGCAGAATTGCCGCGGCGCAACCGCTAAAAAAGCCAACCGCGACCCGCACAAGGCTGATCGTCACATGCTTGAGAATTTCTCCGCTCTTGATCATGGGTACGGCGGTCTCGAACACCACGAGTGGCGGAGGGATCAGGAACGGATTAAAGACGAACGTAGACAGGAACTGCCAGGCGCCAAGGGAAACAATAATGGACACTAAAAAAAGAAACGGGGTGCGTAACGATCGTACATCCATCTGTGTTACTCCCTCGACCAGCTATCGGCTTTTTCCACATCCCGCATGAGCAGTTCCTCCACTTGCTTAAAAAGATTCGCGGCAGGCGGGTCGCCAAGGTCACGTGGACGGGGTAAAGCGACGTCGATTATCTTGGAAATTCGAGAGCGCGGCCCGACTGACATGACGCATATGCGGTCGGCCAGCGTAACTGCCTCCGCGATATCGTGCGTCACGAAGACAATTGTCTTGCCGGTACGCTTCCAAATATCCAGGAGGAATCCGTGCATTCTTCGCCGCGTCAACGCATCGAGCGCCGCAAACGGTTCGTCCATAAGCAGCACTCTTGGCTCTACCGCAAGCGCACGCGCGATCTGCAATCGCTGGCGCATTCCACCGGATAGCTGCGCGGGAAACTTATGGCGGTGATCCGTGAGGTCAACCATGTCGAGAAACTTGTCGATTACCCCGGGCCATGTATCTTTGGGCAGCTTGCGCACGCGCAACGCGAATCGGATATTTTCTTCCGCAGACAGCCAGGGAAGCAGCGCAGCGCCGGCGTCCTGGAAAAACATCATCCGATCCCGCCCCGCCCCTTGCACAGGCCTGCCGTCGAACTCGACACTCCCTTGGCTAGCTTGCTCGAACCCAGCGAGTATGTTCAGGAGCGTGGATTTGCCGCAACCGGACGGACCGAGCAAACAGACGAATTCTCCCTCGGACACATCGAGGTCAATACCCTCCAGCGCGCTATAGCTGCTAGCGCCGGTTCCAAAAGTCTTTCCAATATTTTGCGCAAGCAGCATGTACATTTCCCTTGATCGCTGTAAGATAACATCAATTAAAACCGTTTGGGAGTTGGCACGTGGCAACTATTGAAGTGCGTTCCGTAGAGAACCTGGCGGGAACGGGCGTTCCTTACGCATACGCCGTTAAGGCGGGTCAATGGATATTTCTGACGGGTCACGAAGCGTTTGATTTCGAAACCGGGCTTGCACCGGGAGTGGAGGGGCCGAACGGCTTCCCGGCTTTTGGTGCGCCCCGGCTCCGCCGCGAGGCCGAATATATTCTTCAGCGCATGAAAAAGACGCTGGGCGAATTCGGCTCGGATTTCAAACATAGCGTGCGTGTCGATCAGTACTACCCGATATTCGAAGCGGTTCGCGCCTATCAGCTCGCACGCCACGGGGAGTTCGGCGACTACATCCCGCCAAGCACCTCCGTTCTTATGGAACGGCTTTTCAACGCAAAGTCGTCGATTTCGATGTCGATGTTGGCGGTGGTTCCCCATAAAGACTATGAAATAACCAAACTCTACCCAAAGGAAGTACCGGTTCCGATTGGCTCTTTCTTTGTTCCAGCGATCACCTGTAACGATTTTGTCTTTGTAGCCGGCCAAATGGCCAGTGACGAGAATGCGTTGGATCCCGCCGTGCGGCTTCCGGTGGAACTACGCAATTGGGGCGGGCCCAATGCCGTACGTCGACAAACCGAATTTATCATCAAGAAACGGCTTGAGCCGGCGCTAAAAGCCGGGGGATCTTCCTGGGAACACATACTCAAAGCCCAGATATATGTGCCGACGTCTGCCGATATTCCAGATGCCCTTGACGTATGGCATCAACACGTGGGCAACCATCCATGCGCAATCACCGCGCTCCCCACGCAGGGATTCGGCTTCGTTGACGGCATTGTTGAGATTAACTTGCTGGCCCTGCGTGACGGCGCGAAGCGAAAGAAAGAAGTGCTCAAAGTCGAGCTTCCGGCGATGTCCGTCTACGGACAGTGTGTGCGCGCTGGAGAGCTTGTTTTCCCCTCAGGACTCATGCCGCTGGGGACAGATGGTCACGTGGTGGGAAAATCGCAGTCTGGCGCATTCGACGCACTCGGTCATGCCGGCCAGGTTCAGGCGCTCGCTGTACTTTCTGGCGCAGAGCGGATCTGCCAGGCAGCCGGCACCAGCGTATCAAACATCGTCCGCGCGCAATATTTCATGGCCGATGTACGCGATTTCCCAGGCGTCGAACTCGCGTGGATGAGCAGGAATGGCAAACAACCCCATCCGTTCGTTTGCGTGCAAGTGCCCGGGGAACTGCCCGCTCCAGGCGCCGCGCTTACCGCCGATTTCTGGATTTACGCCCCCTAAGAACAAATGGCGGGCGGTTCTGACTCTTCCCTTGTGTTGACTCTTCCCTTTTATACTGTCGCATCGCACAAGAGATTACGTTAGACCAGTCGCCACAGGCTGCCCACAAACTTCGCGTGTCCTGCGCTGAGCCTCCTCGCTTCAGAGTGCTCAGGCGTTCAAGAATCAGGCGTGCGCGGCGAGGAATTCCAGCAGGATGGCGTTAAAGCCGACTTCGTTTTGCAGGTTGGCGATGTGCGCCGCGCCCGGCACAGCCACATAGCGCGCACCGGTCACCTTGGCGGCCAGGCCGCGCATGATGTCCGCCGGCCCGCCGATGCGGTCTTCGGCGCCACCGACAAACTGCGTCGGCGCCTTGATGCTCTGGATCTCGTTTTCAAGGTCGAGGTTGATGAATGCCGACACTACGCCAAGGTAACCTTGCTTGCTGGTGCTGCGGATCATCGCGCGCACCGCATCGAGCACCTGCGGGTTGGCCGCCTTGAAGTCCTCCGAGAACCAGCGCTGCGCCGTCTGCTCGACAATGGGTTCGATACCACCTTGGTCCACCGTGTCGTAGAGCTTGTGCCACATCGCGGCAAAGTCGGGGACCATTTTGGCGCGGCAGCAGCAAGGCATGAGGCTGATCAGGCGCCCGGGGTTACGGATGGCCACCTCCATGGCGACGCAACTGCCCAGGCCCAGCCCGACAAGATGGGACTTCTGGATTTTCAGTGCATCCCACAGCGCGACAAGGTCCTGGCCCAATGAGGCGATGGTGTAGGCACCCGGCGTAGCCTCGCTCTTGCCCTGTCCGCGCAAGTCGTAGCGCAGCACGCGGTACCTGCCGGCCAGCGCCCTGACCTGGCCTTCCCACATGGTGACGTCGTTGGCGATGCCGGTGACAAAGGTCACCCACGGCGCATCGAGCGGGCCGTCGACGCTGTAGTGCATGCGAATGCCATTTACCTGGGCGTACATGGTTGCCTTCCGGGTGGGTTGGGGTCAGGCCTGTGCCTGCATGAACTTGACCAGCGCCGCGGCGATGGCCGGCTCGTGCTGCTTCCAGCCGGAGAACTGGATCACCGCCACGTCCTGGTCTTCAGTCGGCAGGCGAAACAGCTGGGCGCCGGGGATGAGGCTGTGCACGGCGAGGCCGGCGGCCGAGGAATGCGTCTTGTCGTTGCCGGGAATGACGATGACCGGCTTCTTGATGGCGCGCAACTCGTCTTCGCCGATGGCGATGAGCGGCTCTTTCGGGCCGGCCATGAAAATGCCCAGCCACTGCTTCATTACGGTGATGAATTTTGCCGGGTCCATGTTCATCATGCGTTCGCGTGTCGCCGGGTTGGCGGCGATGCGCGCCTGGTACATCTCGGTCGCGCACACCGCGGCCATGCCGCCCTCTTCGGCGGCGCGTATGTACTGGCCGTAGTAATTCTCCGGCAGGCGCCCCGCGGCAAACGGGCCGCCGGTGCACTGCATCAGCAGCAGCGCGCGCACCGCCTCGGGGTGGCGCCGGTGCAACAACAACGACGTGCGCGATCCCGAGGATGCCCCGCCGACAAAGGCCGGCAGCGCGCCCAACTGGCCGAGCAGGATGTGCAAGTCGTCGGCCCAGATCGCCTCTTCACCCTCGTCGCCGGCAATGACCACGTCCGAGGCACCGGTATTGCGCCGGTCGTGCAACAGGACGCGAAACCCCGCCTTGGCAATGAGGCCGGCAAGGTCGGTGAACTCAGTGTGGTCGCGCCGACCGCCGGTCACCAGCGCCAGCCAGGGGCCGGTGTCACCAATGACCTTGTAAACAATATTGACGCCACGAACATTTGCTACCGGCACGGCCATCTCCCTGTTCAAATTGTTACCGCAAACCCACGAAATGCGACGAATTATAGAGCTTCTTATCGCCGGTGTTACCAGTGTTACCCTTGTCGACCATGAAGCTGTCGCAAATATTATTCTCCCAGGGTTTTGGCACGCGGCGCGAATGCGAGGGCCTGATCATCTCCGAACTGGTCACCCTGGACGGCGTGGTCTGCGACGACCCCGACCGCAACATCGTCGAACAAAGCCTGGTATTCGGCGTGCGCGGCGAGCTGTGGCCTTATCACGCCAGCGCGCTGGTGCTGCTGAACAAGCCTGCCGGTTACGAGTGCTCGCAAAAGCCCAAGCACCACGCCAGCGTCTACAGCCTGCTGCCCGCACCCTTGCGCAACCGTGACGTGCAGGCCGTCGGCCGGCTTGATGAGGACACCACCGGCCTGCTGCTCTTGACCGATGACGGCCAGCTCATCCACAAGCTGACCTCGCCCAAGCACCACGTACCCAAGGTCTATGACCTGGGCTGCGCCGAAGCCGTGACCGAAGAGCAGGTCAAACAATTGCTCGAAGGCGTCATGCTCAACGACGAGCGGATTCCAGTGCGCGCCGCCGGCTGCGAAATCACCGGCGAACGCCAGATGCGCCTCACCCTGACCGAAGGCAAGTACCACCAGGTCAAGCGCATGCTCGCCGCAGCAGGCAACAGCGTTATAAGCCTTCACCGCAGTACTTTTGGCGCGCTGACCCTGCCCGCCGATCTCGCGTCGGGGCAATGGCGCTGGCTGGACGGGCCTCAGGTGTTGTACAAAAGTTGACCGGGGCGCGGGCCGCCCTCGCGCGAATCGGTCAAACTGGCTACACTCATGCGCCCCGGGACTGAGGAATATCCAGGCATGCAAAACTGTTTGCTGGTGACTGTCCCGATCGGACGGCAGTGCGCCCCACACCTCGCTTTAAACAACAGGAGACAACTATGCTTCGCAAACTGACCGCTTCGATGTTCCTGACCTGCGCCGCGGCCTTTACCAGCCTGCCCGCAGCGGCGCAATCCGCCGCCGAAGTGACACTCACGCGCATCGATTGCGGCACGCCGGTACTCAACGATGTCGGCGCGCGCTTTACCGACACCTATGCCTACGACGGCGTCAAGATATTGTTCACCTTCAGCTGCTACCTCATCAAGCATGGCAACGACTACATGCTCTGGGACACCGGCCACGCCATGACTGCCGGGGCGCCTGCACCCAAGGTGAGCATCGTCGACCAGCTGGCACAAATCAATGTCAAGCCAGAACAGATAAAGTTTGTCGGCATCAGCCACTACCACGCCGACCACACCGGGCAGCTGGCGTCCTTTTCAGGCTCCACAGTCCTGATCGGCAAGGGTGACTGGGATGGCATCACCGCGCCCAAACCCGCCCCCGGCGCCAATGTCGCGCCCTTCGCCCACTGGGTCAGCGGGGCCGGCAAGCTCGAAGCACTGGTCGGCGACAAGGACGTCTTCGGCGACGGCACGGTGGCCATCATCAACACCCCCGGCCACACGCCCGGACACCACAGCCTGCTGGTGCGGCTCAAGGGCATGGGCAACGTGCTCATTACCGGCGACCTCGCGCACTTTCATGAAAACTACGAGAGCAACGGCGTGCCATGGTTCAACCACAACCGCAGCGACACACTCGCGTCGCTCGACCGCTTCAAGAAAGCCGCGGCCAACCTCAAGGCCACGGTGATCATCCAACACGATGCGCGCGACATGAACAAACTGCCGGCCTTCCCTGCAGCAGCGAAATAAACCGGATAAAGGCCAACGCGACTGCGGTGGCCTTTGCGCTGCCGGGGACGGACAGTCTGCATTGGCCTTACTATCTGCCCTTAACCACGCAAGTAAAGCCGGACCCGAATGCCCAATGAATCCAAAGTCGCCCCGCAGCGCGCTGTCGTCGCTGCGGTACACCTGTCTTCGGTAAGCGACCTCGAATTCGAATCGTCCCTGAGCGAGCTGCGCGAACTGGCGAAGACGCTGGGCTTCGAGGTGGTGGCCACCTTCACGCAAAAGCGCGCCAGTTTTGATTCGGCGGCCTACCTTGGCACCGGCAAGCGCGAGGAAATGCGGCGCTTTGTGCATGCCGAGGAAGCCCATCCCGACGACGTGCCGCAGCCGGCGCACATGCCGGTAAAACGCACGGCCAAACCCGTCACCTCAGGTGCCAAACCGGGCATCGCCCGCCACGGCGCGGTCGCGGCGCGTGAAGCGGCCAAGGCCGCCGCCGGCAGCGACACCCGCGGCGCCGCCTTCGTGCTGGTCGACCACGAGATTTCGCCCTCGCAGGCGCGCAACCTCGAAAACGAAATCGGCTGCGACGTGATGGACCGCACCATGGTGATCCTGGAAATCTTTCACCGCCATGCGCGCTCCAATGCGGCGCGCGCCCAGGTCGAGATCGCGCGCCTGCGCTACCTTGCGCCGCGCCTGCGCGAGGCGGCCAAACTCGCAGGCCCGCAGGGGCGGCAACGCAGCGGCGTCGGCGGCCGCGGCGCCGGCGAGGGCGCGGGCGAAGCCGACCGCACCAAGATCCGCGACCGCATCGCCGAGCTCAAGCAGGAGATCATCGCCCTCGACCTCGAGCGCCGCACCCAGCGCGCGCGGCGCCAGGAAAACCAGGGCCTCGCGCGCGTGGCGCTGATCGGCTACACCAACGCCGGCAAGTCCACGCTGATGCGCGCCCTGACCGGCAGCGAGGTACTGGTCGCCAACAAGCTGTTCGCGACCCTCGACACCACGGTGCGCGCGCTGGTGCCCGACGGCATACCGCACGTGCTGGTGAGCGACACCGTGGGCTTTATCAAGAACCTGCCGCACGACCTCGTCGCCTCGTTCAAATCAACACTGGAGGAAGCCGCCGAGGCCTCGCTGCTGCTGCATGTGATCGACGCCAGCGACCCCGGCTTTGAAGCCCAGATGGCGGTGACCGAAAAAGTGCTCGCCGAAATCCACGCCGGCAAGCTGCCGCGCCTGCGCGTGTTCAACAAAATCGACCAGGTCGACGATGCCAAGGAGCAGGCCGCATTCGCCAAGGCGCTGCGCGCGAAATTTCCCAAGTGCATCGTCATGAGCGCCGTCGACAAAGACGATGTTGCCAAACTGCACAAGGCGATACGCGCGTTTTTCGCCAAGCGACTCGTAAAGGCCGAGTTGTTCCTTCCCTGGTCGGCGCAACAGCTGCGCGGCGAGTTGTTCGCCAATTGCGAGGTGCTGGAGGAGCGCGCCGATTCAGACGGCGCGTCATTCACTGTGCGCGGCGAACGCAAGGTCATCGAGACTTTGCGCGAAAAGATCGGTCAGGCGCAGGTTATTCGGTAGGAACGGGAGGCAAGAATTACACCGCTCGACAGTTGGAAACCCGCGCCAGTCCTGCCTTTCCAGCCATCGGCAACCTCGCAATCAGGGCATCGCGTTCGCCACCCGCTCCGGCGTCAATGGCAGGTCACGCGCTCGCACACCCAGCGCATGCCATAGCGCATTGCCTATCGCGGCCGCAGTAGGCCCCGCCGCACACTCGCCGGTGCCGAGGCCGGGCATGTCGGGCTGGTTGAGCAGCACGACCTCGACCTCGGGCACTTCGTCGAACTTGAGGATGGGGTAGTTTTCCCAGTCGCGCGAGGTGATGCGCTCTCTGTCCCATTGCAGGGCTTCCTTGAGCGTCCAGCTGATGGCCTGCACCACGCCGCCTTCGATCTGGTTTTTCAGGCCGTCGGGGTTGATGATGAGGCCGGCGTCGACGGCAGCGACCACGCGTTTGACGCGGATTTTCTCGGTCACCTCAACTTCGGCGACCACGGCGCAGTACGCGGAGAAATTCTTGTAGCGGCCGAAACCCATGCCCATGCCTTTTGTTTCGGTACCGTCACGGGTTTTCGTCACGGCACCCGCCTTCCAGCCCGCAGCTTTTGCAGCGGCTTCGATGACCGCACGCGCACGCGGGTCGGCTTGGTGCTGCAAGCGGAAGGCCACCGGATCGACGCCCAACTGCGACGCCAGCTCATCAAGAAAGGATTCGATGGCAAAAATATTCGCGTAGGCGCCGAGGGTGCGCAGCGCCGACACGCGTATGGGCATGTCGGCGATGAAGTTGTAGGCGACCTCGTGGTTGGGGATGTCGTACAGCGGCACAGCGTTGCGGTCGGCGCCGCCGGCCGGCAGCGGCATGTCCTTGGGCGGCGGCACCGGCACCGGCGGGTCCATGTGCCAGGCAGCCAAGAGGTTAATGCCCTCGGCCCAACCCGGACGCTTGATGTGGGTGTGGCTCCAGATTTCGTGATTCCACTCGACAATGCGCTTGTCCGCATCCACGCCGGCACTGACCTTGACCACCATGGCAGAACCGCAGGGCGACCAGACCAGTTCGTCTTCGCGTGTCCATTGCAGCAGCACCGGCCGGCCGCAGGCGCGGGCCAAGAGCGCCGCGTCGAGCGCCACGTCGTCGGCGCTGTTGTGGCCGTAGCAGCCGGCGCCGTCGCGATGGATCACTTCAACCTCGGCGTTGGTCAGGCCCATGACCTTGGCGATTTGCCCGCGCAAATGATGCGGCCCCTGGGTATGCGACCAGATGCTGAGCTTGCCGTCCTTGAATTCGGCCAGCGCGCAGGCCGGGCCGATGGAGGCGTGGGCGATATAGGGCCGCGAGTAAGTGGCAGCATGGCGCGTAACGATAGGGTTCTTGTCGGCGGCCTGCTTGCTGCTGGTAATGCTGCGGGCGCTGGGCAGTGCCGGCAACACCGTGGTGATTTCACCGGGCTCGGGCAGTTTTAGCGCGGCGCTCCATTTGGCGGCCAGGCGCGCGGCTTCGAGTGCCTTCAACACCTGCTCTTCGCGCTCGGCGGCAATGCCGACAAAGCTGCCACTGACAAATACCGCCACCACGCCGGGCAGGGCGCGGATTTTGGCGGCATCGAGGGAGACCAAGGTCGCCCCCTGCGCCGGCGGACGCAGGATGCGGCCATAGACCATGCCTGGCAGTTCCATGTCCTGCACATAGGCGGCGCCGGTCACCTTGGCGGTGATGTCGCGCCGCGCGGCGTTCTTGCCGACAATGCCGTATTGCGCCGCCGGCTTGGGTGCGGCACGGCCGGTAGCTTCGACCGCAAGGTTTACGTCGGCGGCGAGATCCCAGTAACTGGTTTTGAGGTCGGTGCCGGGCATGTCGATGACACCGTCACGCACGCGCAACTCGGCGGCATTGACCTCGAATCGCTTGGCCGCCGCCTCGACGAACATCAGGCGCACCTCGGCACAAGCGAGGCGCATGGACAGGCCGCCCACTTCAATCGACTGACTGCCCGCGGTGTACCACTCGTCGGGCGAGACGCGGGTGTCGCCGGGCACGATGGCCAATTGCGCCAGTGACACGTCAAGTTCCTCGGCGGCGATTTGCGCGATGGCGGTGACGATGCCCTGGCCCAACTCGACCTTGCCGCTGTAGACGGTGACGGTACTGTCGGTATTGAAGCGTACCCAGCTGGTCAGCTTGGGGTTGGTTTTGAGACTTTGCGGCAGCACCACGCTGACCACACCGGCGACGGCGCTCATGATGCCGCCCCGGCCACGCGCTTGATGGCGCGCAGCACGCGCACATGGGTGCCGCAGCGGCACAGGTTGCGGTCAAGCGCCTCGATGATTTGTTCGTCGTTGGGTTTGGGGTTGGCGATCAGCAGCGCCTCGGCCGACATGATGATGCCGTTGATGCAGTAGCCGCACTGCACCGCCTGCTCGTCAATGAACGCCTGCTGCAGCCTGCCCGGCGCCTCGGCCGTGCCCAGGCCCTCTATGGTGGTGATGTCGTGCCCGGGCGCCGACCACAGCGGCGTGTCGCAGGACTGCACCGCCTTGCCATCGATGAGCACGGTGCAGGCGCCGCACTGGCCTTCGCCGCAGCCAAAACGCGTGCCCTTGAGTTTGAGGTCGTTGCGCAGGATGTAGAGCAGCGGGGTGTTGGGTTCGGCGCTGACGGTGTGGGTCTGGCCGTTGACCTTGAGGATGAAGCTTTGGGACATTGGAGTGTTCCTTTGAAGCTCGTTGCAGGATTAGCAATTACCGTATGTCACCTCGTCATGCCGGGGCGCGAAGCGAACCCGGCATCCATGGGGTTGGGTACGTCGCAATGCGGCAAACCCCATGGATTCCCGCTTGCGCGGGAATGACAGCCCTCTTGGAGGCAGCCTTAGCTTTCGCGGGGATGACGTGCTTATTTTGATTTTCGTTTAATTCAAAAAACCCTTTATCTCTGCCACCAGCGCTTCGGGCTGCTCGAGCATGGGGCAGTGTCCGGAGTCGGCGATGTCCTTGTAGATGGCGCCGGGAATGGCTGCCGCCACTTCACGCGCGAGGGCAGGCGGCGTGGTCATGTCGAGCGCGCCGCACATAACGAGGGTCTTGTTGCGAATGCCCGGCAACTGCGGGGTAAGGTCCATGATCGAGAGCGCGAGGCAGGCGCGTGCGAAACAAGCCGCGTCCACCGGCGCGAGTTTGGTTTTGCGATGGGCAACCACGTCCGGATGCGCGGCCTGGAAGGCTGGCGGGAACATGCGGCCGATGGCGGTGTCGAGTACCGCGACCATGCCGGTCTCGCACACCTTGCCCGCCATGCCGCGAAAGGGCACACGCGCGGCCTCAGGGAAGGCCGGCACGCAGTCGGCGACGACCAGGCGGTTGAACCTGGTGCCGTGACGAATAGCCAGCTCAATCGCGACAAATGCGCCGAAGCCGTTGCCGAATACATCGGTGCTGGCGGGCAGGCCCAGCGCAGCCATGACCTTTGCCACATGGTCGGCCACTTCGCCGACGGAATTGAGTTCAACGGCAGCCGATGCGCCAAAGCCGGGCAGGTTGATGCAAGTAACACGACGACTTTGCTTCAAGGCCGGCAGCACTTTCTCAAACACCGTCAGTTCGGTGAGCAGGGAATGCAGCAACAGCAGGTCGGGGCCTGTTCCGGTTTGCGTGTATTCGACCTTGAGGCCGTCTTTGTCGAGCATGGACATGAATGCGTTCCCTGGAAAGAAATCAGAAAATGCCGAGGTGGGCCTGCAGCAGGTCGGGTTGTGCGCGCACGCCGTCGGCGCTGCCATCGTGCACCACGCGGCCGGTGTTGAGGATGACCACGTCGTCGGCGACGCGCAGCGCGAGCGCGGTGTTCTGCTCCACCAGCAAAATGGAAAAGCCCTGCGCCTTGAGCTTGAGTATGGTCTCGCCCACTTCGTGCACGATCAGCGGGGCAAGCCCCTCGGAGGGTTCGTCCATCAGCAGCACGCGCGGATTGGAGACGAGGGCGCGGCCGATGGCGAGCATTTGCTGCTCGCCGCCCGAGAGCGATCCGGCGGCCTGCTGCTGGCGCTCGCCAAGGCGCGGGAAGGTGTCGAACACATCCTTGAGCGTCCACTCCCGCGCCACCTCGCCCACCGGCTTGCGCTGCGCGACGATAAGGTTTTCGTAGACGGAAAGGTTGGGGAAAATGCGCCGCCCCTGCGGCACCAAGCCGACGCCGCGGCGTGAAATCACCTCGGGCGAGAGCCTGGCGATTTGCTCACCGTGCAGGCGGATGTCGCCATCGCGCGGACGCAAGAAGCCGATGATGGCATTCATGCACGTCGTCTTGCCCGCGCCGTTGCGACCCAGCAGCGCCAGCACCCTGCCCTTTTTGAGCGCGAAGGACACGTCGTGCAGCACATGGCTGTCGCCATAAAGGGCGTTGATGCCCGACAGCGACAGCGCGTTATCGGACAGCGCGTCCTGACTCATTGCGTCCTCAGGCGCCAAGATAGACCTCCCTGGTGCGCGGATGCGCCACCACCTCGGCGCGCGTGCCCTCGACAATGACCTTGCCGTAATGCAACAGCGTGATTTGTTCGGCAAACGACAGCGCCGTGTCCATGTCGTGCTCGATCATGACCACGGTGATGTCGCGCGGTATGGCGGCCAAGAGCGCCTGCACGCCCTGGCGTTCCTCGTGCGACAGCCCGGCCAGCGGCTCATCGAGCAGCAGCAGCTTCGGGTTCTGCGCCAGGGCCATGGCAATTTCGACGCGGCGTTTTTCGCCATACGAGATTTGTGACAGCGGGCGCTCGGCCACCGCCTCCAGGCCGACACGGGCGAGCACTTCGCGCGCTTTTTCATACAGGTCGCGGCGGCGCGCGAGCGGACGCAGCGCATCCCAGCGCGCGGGCGACAGGCCCAGCATGGCGAGCACGACGTTGTGCGCGAGCGTGTCCCTGGGAAACAGCGTGATGATCTGGAAGGTGCGCGCAAGGCCGCGCTGGGCACGCTGGTCGGTGCGCAGGCGCGCCACCTCTTCACCGAAAATCTTTATGGACCCCTTGTCGCCGCGCAGGTCGCCGGTGATGAGGTTGAACAAGGTGGTCTTGCCGGCGCCGTTGGGGCCGATGATGAGGCGGCGCTCGCCGGCCGCTATGGCCAGCGACACGTCATTGGTCGCCGGCAAGCCGCCAAAGGACTTGGACAGGTTGCGCACTTCGAGCGCCATCACCGGGCCGGGGTTCATGCGCGCCTCCGGGCAAACCGCATCCACAGCCGCTTCACCCCGGGCACCAGGCCGTCGGGCATGAACAACACGATCAGCAGGAAGACAAAGCCGAGCAGCATGGTCCAGCGCTCGACATAGGCCGAGACATAATTCTTGAGCAAGACCACCACGGCGGCGCCCACCACCGGCCCGATCAGCGTGCCGGTGCCACCGGCAATGACCATCAGCAGCACTTCGGCAGAGTTGGTGAGGGCGAGCGCGGCCGGGTGGATGAACTTGTGATAGTAGACGTACAACAAGCCGGACACCGCCGACCAGAAGCCGGCGGTAATGAAGGTGACGTAGCGCACCATCCAGACGTTGTGGCCGAGGGCGAGCATGCGCCGCGGCTGGTCGCGCGTGCCGCGCAGCACCGCGCCGAAGGCCGAGTAGGCGAAGGCGGCGATGCAGGCGATGGAAATGATGCTGATGATCAGGGTGAAATAGTAAAACGGCAGCGCGCCGGTGAGGTCGATGCCAAAGGGCATGGGCCGGGTCAGGCCCGAGAGGCCGTTGTCGCCGTTGGTGACGGTGACCCAGCGAAACGCCAGGCCCCACAACACCTGCCCCAGGGCCAGCGTGATCATCAGGAAGCCGATACCCGAGGCGCGCAGCGCCACCAGCCCGAACAGCGCGGCCATCAACGTGGTACCCAGCAGTGCCAGCGGCGCCGAGAGCAAGTGTCCCATGCCGAACTTGAGGAACAACCAGCCGGACAAATACGCCGACACACCCATGTAGGCGGCATGACCGAGCGAGGTGAGGCCGCCGTAACCGACCAGCAGGTTGAGGCTTAACGCAAACACCGCGGCGATGAGGATCTGGCTGGACAGGTTGATGTAGTAGTCGCCCGCCACCAGCGGGATCAGGGCGGCGAGGACCGCACAAACGATGAGGGCGGTGCGGTTCATGCGCCTACGCCCCGATGCGCCCGAACAGGCCGCGCGGCCGGATTGCGAGCACGATGATCATCGGCAGGAACAAGATCATGTAGGCGAGGTCGGGGAACAGCGTCTGGCCGAATGTGTAGATGAAGCCGATGATGAAACTGCCGACAAAGGCGCCGCCCAGGCTGCCGACGCCGCCGAGGATCACCACCACCAGCGCGAGCGGCAGCATGTCGGTATCCAGGCCCGGGTAGACCGAGAGGATGGGGCCGCCGAGCACACCGCCGACACCGGCCAGAAAGGAGCCGAGGCAGAACACCATGGTAAAGAGCGCCGACACCGGAATGCCCACGCCGCGCGCCATTTCCATGTCATCAACGCCGGCGCGAATCATCGCGCCGATACGCGTTTTTTCCAGCAGCAGCCACAGGCCGATGGCAAAGACAATGGCCACGCCGACCACGGCAACGCGGTATTTGGGAAAGGCCGCGCCCTCGAGACGGAACACGCCCTGCAAAAATTCAGGCGATGGCAGTTGCTGCGGATCGCCCGTCCATACCAGCAGGCTGCCGTCGGCGATGATGAAGGCGATGCCCAAGGTTGCCAGCACCTGCGCCAGCGGATTGCCCGCCAGCCGGCGGATGACAAAGCGCTCGATCAGCCCGCCCATCAGCGCCACCGCCAGGCCCGCGACAACCATCGCCACGCCAAACGAATAGCCGGCGCGCAGCACTGACAGGCCGATGTAGGCCCCAAGCATGAAGTAGGCGCCATGCGACAGGTTGGCGATGCGCATCAGGCCGAAAATCAGCGAAAAGCCGGCCGACAGCAAAAATAGCAACCCGCCCAGCGATAGGCTGTTGAGGCTCTGGATCAGCCAGAAGGCGAGGGGCTTGTCGAACATCTAAATAGCGGGATGCAATACTGAAAAATAAAAAGGCCGTGCGGCCTGTGGTTCAGGAGCGCACGGCATTGGGCAAAAAAGGGATCAGGGTTCGAGGAACTTCGATGCCGGCACGTCGCGCGAATACACCGGCGCGGCAAGGAACTCCTTGGGGTTGTAAGTCCAGAACTGGCTCACGTCCGGATAAGTCTTCAACACCACGTTGACCAGCTTGCCGCCCCTGCGCTCGACCTTGCGGACGTAGATGTTCTCCACCGGGTTGCCGTAGCCGTCGATTCTCCAGGTGCCGCGCGGATCCTTGATGGCCCCCGGGTTGCGCAAGGCCTTCATGAAAGCCTCCTTGTCCTCGACCTTGCCGCCCACCGCCTTAACCGCCATTTCGAGCAGCACGCCGGCCGAGTAGGTGCCAAGGGTGTAGTACCCGGGATCGGCGCCGTAGTCCCTGTTCACAGCAGCGACAAAAGCCTTGCTCTCGGGGGTATCGAGGCCGGCGGCATAAAAACTGCCGCTGACCACGCCGAGGGCTTCGTCGCCCATTTGCTTGAGGATGCCCTCGTCGGTGGTGGTGCCGCTTCCGACCACCGGCGTCTTGATGCCGTACTCGCGCAGCTGCTTCAGAAAGCGCAGGCCGTTGGCGCCGGCAAATCCGGCGTAGATGGCGTCGACGTTGGTCTTCAGCTGGCCGACGTAGGAGCCGTAATCGGCAACGTTGAGCGGCGGCCAGAGTTTTTGCACCACCTTGCCGCCGGCGTCCTCGAAGGCGCGCTGGAATCCGGACACGCACTCATGGCCGTAGGCGAAATCATCGGCGATCACCGCGACGCGCTTGTAGCCCAGGGTCTTGGCGGCGTAATCACCCACCGGGTAGTTGACCTGCGCCGAACTGCACGAGGTGCGCACAAACCAGGGATTGGGTTTGCGCTGGGTCAGGTCCTCCGCCGCGGCCGAGGGGGAAATGATCGGGGTTTTGCTCTGGGCGATGTAATCGTCGATGGCCAGCGCCTCGAATGCGGCGAGCGGCCCGATGATGACGTGCACCTTGTCGCGCTCAACGAGTTCCTGCGTCTTGGTCTTGGCGCCGACCGGGTTGCCGCCGGTGTCGGCGATGACGAGCTCGACCTTGCGCCCGCCTAGCATGCCGCCGCGCTCTTTCAGGAAGAGCTGGATGCCCTCTTCCATTTGCTTGCCGCCGGCGGC
>CAMAWC010000058.1 GCA_945861875.1 Bordetella parapertussis | reverse complement strand
TGTGCCAGTTCATGCCCGGCCCCAACACGCTCAACCTGGCCATGGTGCTGGGCCTGCGTTTTTGCGGCTGGCGTGGTGCGGCGGCCGGCTTTGCCGGCCTCATGGTCGCGCCGTTTTTGATCATGCTCGCCATGGGCATGCTCTACACCAGTTACGGCAACCTGCCGCTGGTGCAGTCGGTATTGCGCGGCGTGGCCGCCGTGGCCGCCGGCATGATGGTGTCCATGGGCCTGAAAATGGCGATGGTGGCGCGCATTCGAAATATTTTGTGCGTGGTCGGCGTCGCCGCCTTTGCCGCGGTGGCCGTGCTGCGTTTTCCGCTGGTGCAGGTCTTGCTGGTGCTTGCTCCGGCCGGGGTCGTGCTGGCATGGTGGTGGCATCGTGATGCAGTGCCCCGATCCCCATCCGCCGGCCGCGGGGGCGAATCCTGATGGATGTATTGCGCCAACTGGCACTGGATTTTTCGGTTCTTTCGCTGTTGGCGGTGGGTGGGGCGCCGACGGTGTTCCCGGAGATGCAGCGCAACGTGGTCGAGGTGCACGGCTGGATGAGCGCCGCGCAGTTTGCCGACCTGTATGCCATCGCCCAGGCATCGCCCGGCCCCAACATCCTGGTCGTCTGCCTGATCGGTTGGAAGGTGGCGGGCCTGGCCGGTGCGTTGACCGCGACGCTGGCCATGGTTGGTCCCTCGTGCGTGCTCACCTGCCTGGTAGCCGGTGCCTGGGAGCGCTTTCGCGAGGCGCGCTGGCGCGAGGTGGTGCAACTGGGCGTCGCCCCGCTCACCGTCGGCCTGATGCTCTCTTCGGGTTATTTGCTCACGCGATCGGCCGACGAGAGCCTCGCGGCCTACGCCCTTACCGCCGGCACGGTCGCGGTGCTGATGCTGACGCGCGTTAATCCGCTGTGGCTGATCGGCGCCGGCGCGCTGATCGGGCTGACCGGATATATCTGAATCCGGGGCCTAGGTGGGGACGTCGATGCGCCGTCCGCTTTTTGTCGAATCGAGCAGGGCGTCGATAAGGCGGTGCACCTTGAGCACTTCGCGGCCGTTGGCGCGCGGCGCGCGGCCGGCCTCGATGGCATCAAGAAAATCGGCCAGCACGCCGCGGTGCGCATCGTTGGGGAAATCCATCGGGTCGGCGCCGCCGCCACCGCCGCCTTCTTCACCCAGCGCTTCGCGCCTGCCGTCCTGCCAGGCGATGTCCAGCCTGCCGGATGAAAATACCGCCGTGCCGCGCGTGCCAATGAGTTCGATGCGTTCGGGAAATCCCGGATAGGCCGCGGTCGTCGCCCACAGCGCGCCGTAAGCGCCATTGGCGAAAATGAGTCCGGCACCGATCGAGTCCTCGGTTTGCATGCGGTGCACGCGACTGGTGCCGCCAAGTGCGCTGACCTGCGCCACCCGCCCGGCCAGCGACAAGAACAAATCAAGCGTGTGAATCGCCTGCGTAACCAGCACGCCGCCACCGTCGCGCGCGAGGGTGCCGCGCCCTGGCTCATCGTAATAGCTCTGCGGCCGCCACCAGGGCACGCTCACCGTGGCGGCGGCGATGTCACCGAGTTCGCCCGCGGCCACACACTGCGCCAGGCGCAGTGCGCCGGGGCGAAAGCGGTGCTGCAGCACCACGCCGAGAGAACGTCCGGCGCGCTCGAAAACCTCGACCAGTTCGACCGCGCGCGCGGTGTTCACCTCGATCGGTTTTTCCAGCAGCACATGCTTGCCCGCCGCCGCGAGGCGCGAGGCGACCTCGAAATGGGTGTTGGGCGGTGTCAGTACCAGCGCCGCCTCCACACTCTTGTCCTCGAGAATGTCCTCGAATCGTGAAGTGAGTGGAAACGCAAACTTGGCGCCAAAGGCGCGCCTGCGCGCCTCGGTCGGGCTGAAAGCATGCACCACTTCCAGCCGGTCGGCGAGGTCGACAAGGCTTTTGGCGTGCGGCGTGACGGCCATGCCAAGGCCAATCAGGGCGATGCGGGTTTTCTTCATGGTCGATGTGAGTCCCGGTTGCGGCGCTACAATGGCGAGCCCGCTTTATATCAACATTTCTTAACCAGTGCTTGCGCTGCCGCCATGAAATCCAGTCCGCACATCGTCCTCAAGCCCGGCCGCGAAAAACTGCTGGCGCGCATGCACCCGTGGATTTTTTCCGGCGCCATAGACCACTCGGGCGGCAATCCGCAGTCGGGCGATACGGTCGAGGTGCGCGATGCCGGCGGCGGCCTGCGCGCCCGCGCCGCATTCAGCCCGCAATCGCAGATTCGCGCCCGCATCTGGAGTTTTGATCCGGCCGAATCCATAGACGAGGCGTTTTTCCGCCGCCGCCTGCGCGCCGCGCTGGCGCTGCGCCGTGAACTGGTGCCGCAGCGCGCCTCGAGCGCGCTGCGCCTGGTGCATGGCGAGAGCGACGGCCTGCCCGGCCTGGTGGTGGATCGTTATGGCGACACGCTGGTGGCGCAGTTTCTTTCCGCCGGCACCGAGCGCTGGCGCGATACGCTCGCCGCCCTGCTGGTCGAGGAAACCGGCTGCGCCAATGTCTACGAGCGCTCCGACGCCGATGTGCGCGAGCTCGAAGGCCTTGCTTCGCGTACCGGCGCGCTCGTTGGCAAGGCGCCGGAGGGCCCGCTCGAGATGGTCGAACACGGCCTGCGTTACCGCGTGGACATCGCCGCCGGACACAAGACCGGCTTTTACCTTGACCAGCGCGACAGCCGCCGGGAAATCGGCCAACTGGCGCGTGACCGCGACGTGCTCAACTGTTTTTGCTACACCGGCGGCTTCAGCATTGCCGCGCTGGCCGGCGGCGCGCGCTCGGCACTGTCCATAGACAGCTCCGGCCCGGCGCTGGCGCTGGCAGCGGAAAACCTCGCCCTCAACAAGCTCGATGCATCACGCGCCGAATGGCGCGAAGCCGACGTGTTCCAGGCCTTACGCAAGCTGCGCGAAGAAAAACGCCAGTTCGACCTGATCGTGCTCGATCCGCCGAAGTTCGCGCCGACGGCATCGTTCGCCGAAAAAGCCTCGCGCGGCTACAAGGACATCAACCTCAACGCGTTGCGCCTGCTGCGCCCCGGCGGCCTGCTGGCGACCTTCTCCTGCTCGGGCGGCATTTCAGCCGACCTATTTCAGAAAATCGTCGCCGGCGCCGCGGCCGATGCCGCTGCGTCGGCCAACATCGTCGGTCGCTTTCATGCCGCCGCCGATCACCCGGTGCGCATTGAATTTCCCGAGGGCGAATACCTCAAGGGCCTGCTGCTGCGGCGCGCCTGAAAGGGGCGCATCGGCTGGAAAGCCACGCCAGGCGGAGCTTTCCGGACAATAGGGGCGACATGAAGGTCAGCGATGGACGTCGGACACAAAACGAGCGATGCACTGTGCGCTCGACACAAGGCATTGCAAGAAGATAATATTCGGCACCATGTTCCGCCAAGCATTTCGTAGAGCTCTGCCGATCCTTTTGTTAATCGCCATGTCGTGGCAGGCCATGGCCATGCTCAATCCGCTGACCGTGGCCGAGCGGGGTATCGACCCGGCACACGTCGCCATGCATTGGCAAGCCCCTGATCATCACCATCATGATGATCAGACGCTTCACCTTGAAGAATCCGAAGGCAGTACTTTCCACCTGCACGCGGACGGTGGTCTCAATAGCGCCGGCCTCGTGACTGCCGGCTGGCCCGGCCTTGCAATGCCGCAGCCGTTTTCACCGCCGGCGGTCATGGTGCCTGTTGTTCCGACTCGCTTCCTCGAAGGCCCGCTCTGGCCACCCAGGCACACCGCCTGAGCTTGTGCCGGCCGCGTGTTCTCGCGGTTGGGCACATTCCTCACCCCCGAAATGTCCGCCGTGGACTGGATGGGCGCGCCCAAAAACGCGCTGTCCTGAACGCGATCGGTCTGCATGCGAAATCCTTGAATTCCTGACGGCGCTCATTAGCAACTTGGGCAAGGGTTCGTGCGGACCACGCGGCCTTGTACAAAAGATTCCCAAGCAAAGGAATGCCACCGAATGAACAATTCTCTCTCCCGCCGGCTGATCGTCGCACTGATGGCGATGGTGCCGCTTATCGCGCTCGCCCACGGCATCTCCGAGGCCGACCGCCAGCGCATGCTCGAAGGCGGATATCTGCAGTACGTGGGGTTGGGCGCCAGCCACATGCTCACCGGTTACGACCACCTGCTGTTTCTTTTCGGCGTGGTGTTTTTCCTGACCGGTTTCAAGGATGTGGCCAAGTTCGTCACTGTCTTCACGCTCGGCCACTGCATCACCCTGATCCTTGCCACCTATTACAAGATTACCTGGAACTACTATCTGGTGGACGCCATCATTGCTGTCAGCGTCATCTACAAGGGCTTTGACAATAACGGCGGTTTCCAGAAGTACTTCGACATGAGATCACCCAACCTGCTGGCGGCCGTGTTCGGTTTCGGTTTGCTGCACGGGTTCGGCCTCTCGACCCGATTGCAGCAATTGCCACTGGGCGAGGACGGCGCCGGCATGCTGCTGCGCATTCTCAGTTTCAACGTCGGCGTGGAGATCGGCCAGATCGCCGCCTTGATGGTGATGGTCGGTCTGCTGGCTTTCTGGCGCCGCCGTTCATCCTTCGGGCGATTCAGCTTTGCCGCGAATCTGGGCCTGATGTACGCGGGCGTGCTGCTCCTATTGATGCAATTACATGGGTACCAGCACGATGCCGACCCGAATAGCTTCCGCTTTCCCGCAGAAGAGCACCGGCACATCCATGAGGATATGGATATCGAGAAATCGACCGATGCCGATCGCAACAAGCTTTAGCCGCTTTGATTTTCTTACTCAACCAGAAAGGAATCTCCCATGAAATACGTCTTTTCCGCCGCTTTCCTGATTGCCGCTTTTACTGCGGCACCCGCCGCCTTCGCCTCAGAGGGCGGCAGCTGCCATTTTCACGGATCCAAACCTGCCGCGGAGGCCACTGTGATTAGCTGTGCCAACCAGCGCAGGGACGCGCTGGTTGCCGGCGGCAAGCTCGACAAATCCTGGCAGGCAGTGAAGCACCATAAAATCGAGATGGTGGATGGCAAAAAAGGCCAAGAATGGAAAGTGACCTTCAAGGATGCCGCCGTCAAGGACAAGTCGAAGGAGACGCTGTACATGTTCTTCACGATGCCGGGGACCTTCATTGCCGCCAACTTCACGGGGCAGTAAGCCGTGCTGACCCCCTTGCGGGGTCCAGCACTAAGCGGCGGCGCGCTGGCGCTGCTGGCTGCCGTACTGTTTGGCGCCAGCACGCCAATCCTGCTGCGCCTGGGTGCCGGTGTCGGTGCATTCACCACCGCCGCTTTGTTGTATGCGGGTGCCGCGGTTGTCGGAGCATTGCTCAGGCAGCCTGTGGAAATGGAGGCGCGCCTGCAGCGCCGCGACCTGCGTCGGCTGCTGGGTATGGCATGGTTTGGCGCGGTACTCGGGCCGGTCACGCTGGCCTGGGGATTGCAACGCACCAGTGGGCCGTGGCCGGCCAGCGCCTCGGGGGCGGTCATTTCGGCAGGCGGTGTAACATGGCGGCCCGAGTGCAATCACCAACATTGGAATACCCGCATGGAACAGCAGGAAATGGTTCCCGTAACCATACTTACCGGATTCCTTGGCAGCGGCAAGACGACGCTGCTCAACCGCATCCTCAAGGAAGAGCACGGCCACAAGGTGGCGGTGATTGAGAACGAATTTGGCGAGGCGGGTATCGACAACGAGATCCTGGTGCAAAACCGCGATGAGCAGATCATCGAGATGAACAACGGCTGCATTTGCTGCACCGTGCGCGGCGACCTGTCGCGCATCCTCAACGAGTTGAAGGAAAAGCGCAGCACAGGCAAGCTCAATTTTGAGCGCGTCATCATCGAGACCACCGGCATGGCCGATCCGGGGCCGGTGGCACAGACGTTTTTCATGGAAGAGGACATCGGCAATTACTACCTCCTTGATTCCATCATCACCGTGGTCGACGCCAAGCACGCCAACCAGCAGCTCGATGATTTTCGCGAGGCACAGGAACAGGTGGGCTTTGCCGACCGCATCCTCTTGTCCAAGACCGACCTGGTGGCCGAAGACGAGCAGGACAAACTGCGCTCGCGCCTGCTGAAAATGAATCCGCGCGCGCCGATCAGGAAGGTGCACTTTGGTGAAACGCCGCTCAAGGACATCCTCGACATTCGCGGCTTCAACCTCAATGCCATCCTCGAAATCGAGCCGGAGTTCCTCGAGGAGGACCATCATGAACACGACGAGTACGTGCGCTCCTTCGTGTTCCGCTCCGAGCGCCCCTTCGACGGGGTCAAGCTCGAGGAATTCCTCTCCGGCCTGGTGCAGGTCTACGGCAACGACATGCTGCGCTACAAGGGCGTGCTGTCCATGGCCAACAACCAGAACCGCGTGGTGTTCCAGGGCGTGCACATGCTGATGGGCGGCGACCTCGGAAAACCCTGGGGCGCGGACGAAAAACGCGAGAGCAAGATGGTGTTCATCGGCCGCAACCTGCCCGAGGACTTGTTCGTCAAGGGCCTGGAGCAATGCCTCGTCGACGGGAGCTGAAGAAAGGAAGCTCTGAATAAGTCTTTACTTCGTCGTTCCCGCGAAAGCGGGAACCCATTTTGACTCAATGAATCCACGCTATAGGTCAAGGTGGATTCCCGCTTTCGCGGGAATGACGACGCACGCGGCGTACCAAGTGCTTCTCCAGTTTTCGCGTTAGACTGCCCCCGATGACCCGCCTGTTGCGCCATGCCCTGCTTGCGTTTGCCCTGCTCATTTCACAGCAGGCGGCGCAGTTGCACGCCATGGGGCACCTTGGCAACGAGCTTGCCGCTGCGGCGCGCGGGGAAAAAGGCGCGCCGCCTGCCGGCCATTCCGCCGAGCAGTGCCTGGCGTTTCACGCCCTCGACAGCCTGTTGCCGGACTTTGCCGCGCCATCGGCGGTGTCTTGCGCCGGCGAAACGCTGGTTGCCGTTGTCGCGCTCCCGCTTCCCTTTGCGCCGCGAATCGTCTTCGATTCGCGCGCACCCCCCGTCCTCTCCTAGTTTCGCAGACCGCCGAATCCGCCCCGCGTTGCGAGGCGGGTGTGTTCGCCGTCACCGCCAATCAAGGCGCGTGCCGGCCCCCACTGCAGCAGGAGAAAACCATGTTCAAGAGAAGCACGATTGCGCTCGCCGTCACGGCGGCGCTGGCATGTACGCCGCTTGCCCGGGCGGCCACCGATGACGACCTGAAGGAAATACGCGAACAGGTCAGGCAGATGAAAGAGCAGTACGAGAAGCGCATTGATGCGCTGGAAAAGCGCTTGCAGCAGGCCGAGCAGTCCGCCGGCAAGGCCGAAGCCACGGCCGGACGCGCCCAGGCTGCCGCCGGCAACGCCGAGGCGACGGCCGAGAAGGCGCAGGTCACCGCAAGCCAGGCCGCGGTGCAGGCCTCGAGCCGCCCGGCCAGCGAGAACGCCATGAACCCGGGCATCTCGCTCATCCTCAACGCCACCTACGGCAATTTATCGCAGGATCCCACGGCCCACAGCATCAAGGGATTTGTGCCGACTGGCGGTGAAGTCGCGCCCCCGGCCAAAGGCCTTAGCCTGGGTGAGTCCGAACTGGTCATTTCCGGCAATATCGACCCGAATTTTCGCGGCACTTTCATCGCCGCGCTGGGCGGGGACAACACCATCGGCGTCGAGGAAGCCTATATCCAGACGCTGGGGCTCTCCCATGGACTTACCGTCAAGGCCGGTCGTTTCCTTGGCAGCGTGGGCTACTCCAACCAGGTTCATGCCCATGCCTGGGACTTCACCGACACTTCGCTGGCGAACAAGGTTTTCCTCGGTGGCGCGTTTATCGACGATGGCATCAGTTTGAAGTGGGTGGCGCCGACCGAACTGTACCTTGACCTCGGCGTGGAACTGGGGCGTGGGCGCGCATTTCCCGGAGGGCCCAGCGGCGGGCGCAACAAGAACGGCTTCAGCCAGAGCACGCTGTTCGCGCACCTTGGCGGCGACATTGGGGCGGGCGCGGCCTGGCAGGTCGGCCTGTCGCAAATACGCACGCGGCCGCAGGAACGTACCTATACCGATACGGATTCCGCCGATAAAAGCATCACCAACCGCATTGATGGCAATGGCAATACGCGGCTGTCGGTGCTCGATGGCGTGCTCAAGTGGGCGCCCAACGGCAACGCGACCTCGACCAATTTCAAATTGCAGGGCGAATATTTCCGGCTCAATGAATCGGGCCAGCTCACTTACGACACGAAGGGCGAGTCACAGGGCGCGCAGTCGGGCGCGTACTCATCACAGCAGTCCGGCTGGTATGCGCAGGGGATCTACCAGTTCATGCCGCGCTGGCGCGTCGGCTATCGTTACGACCAGCTTAACTCGGGCACGCTGGGCATCGGCCTGGTGGATTCGGGTGCGCTTAGTGCGGCTGATTTTCCCATTCTGGGCAAGTACGATCCGAAGCGCCAGACGCTTATGGCAGACTGGAGCCCGAGCGAGTTCAGCCGCGTTCGTTTGCAGTTCGCGCGCGATTACTCGCGCCCGAACCAGACTGACAACCAGGTTTTCCTGCAATACATCGGCAGTCTCGGCGCCCATGGCGCGCACAAGTTCTAAATGGCCGTTTCAGGGTGTTTGAAACGGCCGCCGATTCAGGGGAGCATGAGGGGATGTGTCCCCTCATTTCGTCACACGACTGAGGAAAAAAATGAAACCCATCGTAAATATATTGCTGGTAGTGGCATCCGCGGTGTTCGTGGCGCCGGCCGCGGCCGCGCTCAACATCCTTGCCTGCGAACCCGAGTGGGCCGCGCTGGCAACGGAAATCGCCGGTGACAAGGCGACGGTAACGTCGGCGACCACGGCTTTGCAGGACGTGCACCGCATTGAGGCGCGCCCCAGCCTGATCGCGCGCGCGCGCTCGGCCGACCTGGTGATTTGCACCGGATCGGAACTGGAGATCGGCTGGTTGCCGCTGCTCATCACCCAGTCGGGCAACGCCAGGATACAACCAGGATCCCCGGGTTATCTCGAGGCATCGCAGCTGGTTGCCAAGCTCGACATTCCCAAGTCGGTAGATCGCTCCATGGGCGACATCCATCCCGGCGGCAATCCGCATGTTCACGGCGACCCGCGAAACTACATCAAGGTGGCCGAGGCACTGACAGAGCGCCTGGTGCGGATCGACGCCGCCAACGCCGCGACCTACCGTGCGCGGCACAAGGCGTTTGCCGAACGCTGGCAGGCGGCGATCGTGCGTTGGGAACAACAGGGGGCGCCGCTCAAAGGCGTGCGCGTCGTGGTCTACCACAAGGACTCGACTTACCTGCTCAACTGGCTGGGCATGAAGGAGGCGGCGAGCCTGGAGCCCAAGCCGGGCATCCCGCCGACTCCGGGGCATCTGGCCGAATTGCTCAACCAGATGCAGCGCGAACCGGCCAAAATGATTATTTATTCCGCATACAATGACCCCAAGGCGGCGGAGTTTCTGTCCTCGCGCAGCAAAATGCCCGCGGTGATGCTGCCCTACACGGTGGGCGGCAGCGACAAGGCCAAAGACCTGTTCGGCCTGTTTGACGATACCCTTGCGCGCTTGCTCACAGGCATGAAATGAACTTCGACAGCTTTGCCCCCGCCATCCTGCTCCCGGCGCTTGCCGCCGGGCTGCTGGTCACCGCCACGCATGTGCCCCTGGGCATGCAGGTGCTCTCGCGCGGCATCGTCTTCATCGACCTTGCCGTGGCGCAGATCGCCGGTGTCGGGGTCATTCTGGCTGACGCGCTCGGCTGGGAATCGCAGGGCGTCGCCGTGCAGATTGCGGCGTTCAGCGCGGCACTGGCCGGCGCCTTGTTTTTGACCTGGACCGAACGACGCTGGCCCGAAGTGCAGGAGGCCATCATCGGCGTGGTGTTTGTCCTGGCATCGAGCCTTGCCATCCTGTTGCTCGCGCACAACCCGCACGGTGGCGAGCACCTCAAGGAATTGCTTGCCGGGCAGATTTTATGGGTGGAACCGGCGCGGCTTGCCGTTGATGCGCTGATCTACGCCGTGGTGCTGGCGCTGTGGTTTGGCATGGGTGAGCGGCTGGGGCGGGTCGGGTTTTACGTGTTGTTCGCCTGCGTGGTCACGGTTTCGGTGCAGCTCGTAGGGCTTTACCTGGTGTTTGCCACGCTGGTCGTGCCGGCGCTGGCCACCTATTACTCGCGCGGGCGGCGCCATCTCAAGGCATATGGTATTGGTGTGTGCGGTTATGTGCTGGGCCTGGCACTGTCGGCGCTGGCCGACCTGCCATCGAGTGCGATGATTGTGTGCGCCATGGTGGTTACCGGCATTGTCCTGGCCTTTTTGACAACCCGTGGGGCGATGCGCCCCCCCAAGCCCGATTAGGCGCAAATTTTAGAAGGACATTGTCATAAACGGGCATGCATAAAGTTTGATTCTCCGTCGATGAGTGTGGAATAATCAGACCCGAAAAGACGTCAACCTCTCATCGTAAAATTTAAGGCAGCCGTGGTTTTTTCCCTGTTCGGCAAGAAGGACAATCCGCCGCCAAAAAAGCCGGGCTCCAGCACTTCTGGAAGGCAGCCGGCCGCGACGGGCAAATCTGGTCCCGGTGCAGCAGCAACGGCAAAGCCTCGGCCCCCGGCACCACCGCCGGCGGCCGAGGAGGACGATGATCTTTCCCTGGATTTCAGCAGCTTTGCCCCGCTCCCTTTGGGCGTGGCCGAGCCCGCACCGCCTGCGCTAATTCCTGCTGCCGCGCCGACACCGGCAAAGCCGCCGCCGCCCAAGAGCGCAGCCCCCGTGGCGACGCCGGCGTCCCCCGCGCCTGTAGCGCCAAAGCCCGCGTCGCCCGCAACGGCGCAGCCTGCCAAGTTGACGCCTGCCCTGGCGCGACCGGCACCGGCCGCAGCAAAGCCGCCGTCCACAGCCCCGGCACCGGCAGTCAAACCTGCAGCGCCGCCACCGCCGGCGGCAAAACGCATTCCGCCACCACCCGACTCGATCATGAGCATCGAGGTCACCAGCGCGACCGACGGCCTGGCGGTGGTCGAGGAGGCGGCCATCCTGTTTGCCAATGCGCAGTACCAGGGTGCGCTTGCCACCCTGCTGAGGGCGGTGCTGGAGGATGAAACCGACAAGTGGGCGAGGCAGGTCTGGCTGATGTTGTTTGACATGTATCAGCACCTGGGCATGAAAAAGGAACACGAAGAACTGTCGCTGGAGTTCGCCGCGAAATTTGAGCGTTCACCACCGGCCTGGATTGAGCGCCAGGCAAAGGCGGCAGATCCGGCGCTCATTCCCGGCGGATCCAGCTTTATCAATTTTGGCGAAGCGCTCGATGCCGCTACTGTTACGCAGGTTGAGCAGGCGCGCCAGACCGCGGGCAAGAGCCCGGCGCTGCGTTTTGACCTGGCCAGGCTCGCGGCAGTCGACGCGGCGGGCTGCCGCCTGCTGCTGCAATGCCTGCAGCAATTGCGGCGCGACGGCAAAGCGGTGGTGTTGTCCGGGGAAGCCCAACTGATCGGATTGCTGGGCATCCGCGCCAGGCTTGAAGACAAGTCGGTCGACCCGTCGTACTGGTTGCTGCTGCTTGAGGTCTACCAGACGCTGGGCATGCAGGACGCCTACGAGGAGGCGGCGCTCAATTTCGCCATTACCTATGAATTGTCACCGCCGGCGTGGGAGTCGGCCCCGGTTACGGCGGTCAAGGCCTTGTCTGCCGCAGGGGCGCCGCAGGTGGTGCTGACCGAACAGGCGCTGCGCCTGACCGGCGAGATCATCGGCGCGGAAGCGAACACGCTCAAGGCCATTCTCGCCTACGCTGCCGACACCAACCCGGTGCTGATTGATTTTTCCGACGTGCCCAGAGTCGATTTTGTCAGCGCCGGCCAGTTGCTCAATACTTTCAGCAAGCTGCACCAGTCGGGTAAAACGGTAAAAATCCGCGGTGCCAACGAGTTGATCGTGGCCTTGTTCGGTGTCATGGGCGTGCAGGCGGTCACCGGCATCGAGCAAAGACGCTAGTAGCGCTTGCTGATTGGCCTAACGCAGGCCTGGCGTGCTAAAATGAACGGTTATGGGATTGACACGCACATCGCGACGCATTGCCGGCTGGCTGGCCATCCTGGCCATGTCGCTCAATGCCTTGTGGCCGCTGGTGGCGAACGCGAAACCTTCTTCGGCGTTCGATCCGGCCACAGAGATTTGCACGGTTGGCGGGGTAAAAGCTTTTGCCGGTGGTGACGTAACGCCGCAGCCTGCCGACAAGGCGCATCAACCTAATTGTTCTTTCTGTACCCTCGGCGCAGACCAGTTCGCGCTACCGGCAAACGCTGCTGCAATTGTCCTTCCCGCAGTCGAATCGCCGGCATTCGGGGCCGGTGTTGCCGGCGTCCCGCCGGCAGAGTCATCCAGCTATTCCCCCGCGCACCCGCGCGCACCCCCCCGTCATCTCCTGAAGTTCGTTCCGCAGTAGTGCGGCGCAATTGCGCCGCATGCGGCCGCTTTATCGCGTCCGCAGACCGGAAATCAGGTTCAGGAGAACCGCATGCGAACATTATTTCGCGGCATGACAGAAGCCAGCTTCCGCATGACCGTAGTCATCACTGCTTTTGCAGCATCTCTTTCTTTTGTTGGCCCGCGTGCGCACGCACAGCAACCGGCCACCCCGGCAAAAGTGGAGACGCTGGATGCCATTGTTGTCACGGCGAGTCGTGCCGGAACGCTGCTGGAGGACATGCCGCTGCATACCACCGTGGTTACGCAGGAGGACATTCTCAAGTCCCCGGCGCAAAGCCTCGACCAGGTGCTGCGCAATGTGCCCGGACTGGGCATTTCGGCCACGCCCTATTACGCCATCGACCCGACCGGACAGAATATCAAGTTCCGCGGCATGGATAAAAAAGTGCTGGTTCTGCTCGACGGCATGCCCGTGCTCGACCCTTTTTACACCACCATCCAGTGGTTCAAGCTGCCGCTCGCATCGGTCGAGCGCACGGAGGTGATCCGCGGCGGCGGATCCAGCCTCTGGGGCAATCTTGCCGTCGGCGGCGTCATCAACGTCGTATCCAAGCGGCCCAAGGCCGGCGATGGCGAATTCTCGGTGAGCGGCGGGAGCCTCAATACCTGGAACGCCGCGGTCAGCAAGAATTTCGTATTGTCCGACGCCTTCAGCCTCAACGTATCGGCGGACAGCTTCAGGACCGACGGCTACAACACCGCGCCCGAGGACTACCGCGCACAGTTCTGGCCGGGCCGCGGCAACTCGGCCGCCACCAACCAGAATCTTCGCGTCACCGCGTTTTTCAAGCCTTCCACGGATATCAACGGCTTCCTGCGCCTGGGTTACCACGAGCAGAACGAGCAGGTTGGTGGCTATTTGAATGGCAGCAACCTGCAAAAGAGCCCCGATCTTGCGGCCAGCCTGACCAAGTACTTTGATGACAAGGCCAACCTGCAGGTCAATTTCTGGACGCAGCGGGAGACCTTCAAAAAATACAACGGCGCCGGATGTTATGCCTCCACGGTCTTTGTCTGCGGCGCGGCCGCCGCAACAGCTGCCACTCCCGCGCAGCAAGCGGCACGGACCATCCAGTACGCAAGCTCCTATGACGACAACCCCTACAATGAGCAGGGTGCGTCCGCCATGTACTCGCGCGAATTTGTCGGCTTGCTCACCAGCATGCAACTGGGCGTGGACTACCGCCGGCTCAAGGGCCAAGACAGCCAGCAAAGCTACGCCACGCCGACCGCGGCTTCACCCTTGGCGTTTCGATTGTCACGGACCAATTACGGCGGCGGCACACAGGAATTTACCGGCATATTCGCCCAGTTCAAGCTGGCGCCGGTAGATGCGCTGGAAATCACGCTCAGCGCACGCGGCGATTCCTATTCGAGCTTCAACGGCACGGCAACGCAGAGCAACTACAATGCCGCGGGCACCGCCGTCACCGCGACTACCGGCGGCGCGGTGCCCGACAGCGCCAAGCGCGCTTTCAATCCGACCCTGTCGGCGCGCTATGAAGTCAATGAGCAACTTGCCGTGCGCGGCTCCGCCTACAAGGCGTTTCGCGCACCGGGGCTGAACAACCTTTACCGCTCTTTTGGTTCCAGCCAGATTTCCGTTGCCAATCCGCTGCTTGGCCCGGAAACCCTGCAGGGCGCGGAAGTCGGCGCCGACTGGCGCGGCGGCAATTACAGCCTGGGCGCCACGCTGTTTGATGTGCAGGTGAAGGATGTGGTGACCACCTATACCATCCTGGCGAGGAGTTCCATCCCGCAGCCGGTACTCAACATCTGCGGTGCGACCTACACCGGTGTGGCCAATACCGCCTGCCCCGGCACGGTCGCGTTCTATACCAACGGACAAAACCAGCGTTCAAAGGGTCTGGAGCTGGACGGCAAGTGGCAGGCCAGCCGAACCATAGGCGTTGGCGCGTACTACACCTATACCTCGACTTATTACACCAGCGTCACCACCACCGATCCGCTGAATGTGCAGCTGCCGCTGGTGCCCAAGGACGTGGTCGGTGTATCGCTTACCTACAAGCCGGACGAAAAATGGACCCTGTTTGCCGATGCCAGGTACAACGGGTTCATGACGCTCAACCTCGTCAGCGCCCCGGCGGTGGCGCAAACCCAGGAGGCCTATACAACGGTGAACATGAGCGCCAATTACAGTGTAAGCAAGAACGTTGACCTGTTTGCCGCAGGGCAAAACCTCACCAATGTCACTTACACCGACAACAGTGCGAGCAACCCGCAGGGAAAAAGTTACGCCTCGCAGCGTACCTTTACCGCCGGCTTGCGTACCCGTTTTTAACGCGTAACATGGCCTTCTTATGAAATCTCCCTTGCAACGATCCTTACTGACCCTGGTACTCGCCGGCATGTTGTGGCCGGCGGTTAGCTTCGCGCAGCACGCCGGCCACAGTGGGAGCCAGCCGGCGGCCCGGCGGCCTGCGCCGAGCTTGTCCGTCGGTGCTGCTTTTGCTCCTTCCGGTGAATTGTGGATCACCGGACTGGACGAAAAGGCCCGCTTGTTTGTCCAGTCCAGCGCGGATCTTGGCCGCAGCTGGGGTGATCGACGCGTGCTGGATACCCAGGGCGATCGCATTGCCGCTGACGGGGAGAACCGGCCCAAAATCGCTTTTGGCCCCAAGGGCTGGGTGGTCATCACCTACACCAAGCCGCTGCCCAAGCCCTATACCGGCGACATTCGCATGCTGCGCTCGGAGGATGGCGGCAAAACCTTCTCACCGGTTTTCACCGTGCACGACGACCGACAGCCCATCACCCACCGGTTCGAATCCACCACCTTCGACTCCAAGGGCAACCTGTATGTTTTGTGGATAGACAAACGTGATGCGGAACTTGCCCGCGCTCGCTCGGGGGGCAAGCGCGATGCATACGACGGGGCGGCGGTGTACGGAAAGATATCGCGCGATGGCGCGAAGACGTTTGAGCCCGACCTAAAACTTGCCGATTATTCGTGCGAATGCTGCCGAATAGCGCTGGTTGAGACCCCCCAGGCGGGCATGGTCGCAATGTGGCGGCATGTGTTTCCGAAAAGCATTCGCGATCATGCTTTCGCGCCGTTGTCCGACCTGGGCAAGGACAGGCCCCCAACTCGCGCAACCGAAGACCAGTGGGAACTCGCAGCCTGCCCGCACCACGGGCCGGGCCTTGCCAACGCGGCGGCGGGCGGGTTTCACTCGGTCTGGTTCGGCCAGCGGGGCGGCAAAGCGGCGGTGCACTACGGCCTGCTGGACGCCGCCGGCAAGCCGGTGGGGCCGGTGCGTGATCTTCCGGACGAGCGCGCCGAACATGCCGACATCGCCGCAAGCGGCAACAACGTCGGATTAGTGTGGCGCAGCTTTGACGGCGAACGCACGCGTTTGCGCGCCTGGCTGTCAAAAGACCAGGGGCAACGCTTTGAGTTGCGCGAACTGGCCGCTTCCGGCGAGGACAATGATCATCCGCGCCTGGTCAGCCGCAATGGTGAAACCTGGGTGGTGTGGCGAACGGAAAGGGGAATTCATGTGCTCAAGCTTTTTTCGTAGCGTCACGCTTTGCGGGCTGTTTGCCTTGCTTGTTGCGGCGCCGGCCGTGGCTGCACCCAAAGGTGTGCGCGTGTTCGACAAGACAACCTGGGCGCAGATGAAGCGCGACTTGCCGCGGCCCAGCGTGGTGGTGTTCACCACCACCGACTGCGCCTATTGCCCCGCTGTCATCGAGGCGCTGGCGTCCGACGTCAAGAAAGGCCAGTCCAAGGCCAACCTGGTCATTGTGGTGATGGATGGCGCGGAACAACCCGAAGCCATGGTGGCCGACAAGCATTACCGCAAGGGTGATGCGATGTACGTTTTCCAGGGGCAAGCCATGGCATTGCGCTACAGCGTAAACCCCGACTGGCGCGGCATGACCCCATATGTTGCAATGTTCGCGCGCACGGGCGAGCCAAAGTTTGCTGTCGGGCGGCCGAGCGCCGCCGAAGTGGCCCAATTGTTGGGCAAGCCTTGAGCGAGGTTCTTGCCACCCTCGGACAATTTCCTTTAATGATGGAGCTCACGTGAAAATCAGCATCCGCCTTGCAGTAGCAGCCTTGTCGCTGTGTGCTGTCACTGCAATGGCGCAATCCAACACCATCAAGATTGAAAATTCGTGGACGCGCGCCACGGCGCCCGGCGCGGCGGTGGGTGGCGGTTTTGCCACCATTCGCAACAGCGGCAAAAGCGCCGACCGGCTGGTCGGTGCGGCAAGCCCGGTGGCTGCCGGTACCGAACTGCACGAAATGGCGATGGTCGGCGACGTGATGAAAATGCGCGAGGTAAAAGGCGTGGAGGTGCCCGCCGGTGGTGTGCTTGAACTCAAGCCCGGTGGCTACCACCTGATGTTCATCAACCTCAAGGCGCCGCTCAAGCAGGGTGACAAGGTGCCGGTGACGCTCAAATTCGAAAAGGCCGGCGAAGTGAAAGTCGAGCTTGCGGTGGCGTCACTGGGTGCCAGCGCGGCCGGCGCGCAAGGCCACGGCGACATGAAAAAACACTAAGCGATGCTGGAGCGGTCCGGTGCTTGCGCAGTCGCTTCGGCTGCAAGACAGGCCGGACACAGGCACTCGGTGCTCGTGGGCGTGACTGCAGGCAGGTCGAAACACCAGCAGCGCGCGCTACCGGCCTTGGCACCGCATTCGAACACCGCTTTGCAGCGCGGGCACGCGCCATTATCCCGGACGGAACTGCTCCGGGGATCGCTAATCACGCGGTTCGCGGTAGCGCTGCATGGCGCTGCGCAGCAGCGTCATTTGCCGGCTGAAATTGCTGCAGGCATCGCAGGCTTTCAGGTGCACCCACAAGCCCGCACGCTCGCCAACGCCCAAGCTGCGGTCCTCTGCTTCGGACAGCTTGCGGCTCACTTCGCGGCAGGTGGGCATGAATAGCATCGTCTCGGTCTTTCAGGCGCCGGCGCCCTTGGTGCCATGGGCGCCGAACCAGCGTTTTTCCAGGCAGGCGCGCAGTCCCATGCGGGCGCGATAAAGTACCACCCAGCAGTTGGTCGCGGTGATTTTCAGTTCCTTACAGATTTCGTCCGTATCCAGGCCCAGCCATTCACGCATCATGAACACCCGCGCGGTGTTGGCCGGCAGGGTCTCCAAGCATAGTTCGAGAACCTTGAAGAATTCTTTTTGCTCCAGGGTGTCTTCCGGGCGGCCCCAGTCGCCGGGCGCCTCGCTCCAGTGGCCGTCCTCCTCGAACAGGTTGTCGAAGTCCTCGTAGGTCGCTTCGTAGGATTGCGGTTCCTTGGCCTGGCGTCGCAGGTGGTCGATGATCTTGTGCTTGAGGATGCCGACCAGCCAGGTCTTGAGCGAGGACTGCCCGGCGTAGCGGCTCGCCCCTTGTAGCGCGGCGAGCATGGTTTCCTGCACCGCGTCCTCGGCGGCCGTTTCGTTGCGCAACTGCAGCAGTGCGAACCTCATTAGATAGGGGCGGGTCTGCTCAAGTTCAAGAGCAATATTGTTTTCGACTGATTTTTCGCTTCGGACAGCCATGGTGCGAGCACTCTATCCGCTTGTGCCTGTGCTTGCAATCGCGCCTGCGCGGCTCTTGAAAACTTGCGCCGCCTCCCCATATTGGAAGTGTGGGCGCGAGCCCGAACCAATATTTCACTGACAACGCATACGGAGATGACCATGGTAAATGTGACCCGCTACTCCCCCATCGGGGATATTTTTGACGATTTGTTCAAAGGCTTCGTGGTGCGTCCGGTTTCATATGACGCCGCCGCGCCCGCCGCCGACATGCGCCAGTTCAAGATTGACGTGAGCGAACAGAATGGCGAATACAAGGTGCTGGCCGACCTGCCGGGCGTGAAAAAGGAAGACATTCGCGTCAGCGTCGACGGCGATGTGGTGTCGATCAGCGCCGAGACGAAAAATGAAAAGGAAGTGAAGGAAGGCGAACGCGTGGTGCACAGCGAGCGCTACTTCGGCAAGTACTCGCGCAGTTTCCGTCTCGGCCAGGACATCAACGAGGCCGCGGCCCAGGCGAAATACGCCGACGGTGTGCTCGAACTGGTGTTGCCGAAAAAGGCCGCGCCGGCGACCAGGCACCTGACCGTGCAGTAAGACGGTCGGAGCAAGCCGGGTGGCGTTCGCCGCCCGGCCTGCCCGCGCGCTGGAGCCGACTCCCCGCGGTACTTTTCCAGCGCGCGGGTCGTGGGTGGCGGCCGGGTTTTCCCGGCCGCTGTTTGCGTCGTTGTCGGGCCGTCGTTGTCGGGCCGTTGTCGTCGGGCCGTCCTCATCGGGGTACAATTCGTGCGTCCGAATCTTCGCCGCCGCCCATGACCGCCACCCCGGAAATCAAAGCCCAGGTACTCGCCGAAGCGCTGCCGTATATCCGCCGCTTTCACGGCAAGACCATTGTCATCAAATACGGCGGCAACGCCATGACCGACCCTGCCTTGCAGGCGGGATTTGCCCATGACGTGGTGCTGCTCAAACTGGTCGGCATGGACCCGGTGGTGGTGCACGGCGGCGGCCCGCAAATCGAGCAGATGCTGAAAAAGCTCGACATCAAGAGCAGTTTTGTCCAGGGCATGCGCGTCACCGACGACGCCACGCTCGATGCCGTGGAAATGGTCCTTGGCGCGCTCAACAAGGACATCGTCACCCTGATCAACCAGGCCGGCGGCAAGGCGGTGGGCCTGACCGGGCAGGACGGCGGTTTCATTCGCGCCAAAAAAATGATGATCGAGGACAAGGACAAGCCCGGTGTGATGCTCGACATCGGTCAGGTCGGAGAGATTTCGTCCATCGACCCGGGTGTCATCGACACACTGGAGGCGGGCGGTTTCATCCCGGTGGTGGCGCCCATAGGTGTGGGCGTGGACGGCGCGACTTTCAATATCAACGCCGACCTGGTTGCCGGCAAGATCGCCGAAGTGCTCAAGGCCGAGAAGCTGGTGCTCCTCACCAACACCCCGGGCGTGCTCGACAGCAAGGGCAAGCTCCTGACCGGGCTGACGCCGAAACTGATCGATCAACTGGTCGCCGACGGCACGCTCTCGGGTGGCATGCTGCCAAAGATTTCCTCGGCGGTCGAAGCCGCCAAGAGCGGTGTGAAGAGCGTGCACATCATCGACGGCCGCGTCGAGCACGCCTTGCTGCTGGAAATCCTCACCGACGAAGGCATAGGCACGCTGATCCGCAGCAAGTGACAAAAGCGCTGCGCGCTTTTGTCATCCCGAGAAGCGATAGCGCTGAGGGATCTGCTTCTTGTTCGAAAGCGCTCCGACCTAACCGACCTTGTTGCCCTCGGTATCCCACAGCCCGACGAGGTAGCCTTCCTTTGAGTCGTGGATGGTCAACAGGCGTCCGCGCGGTTCGGTACTGAAGGACAGGTGCACCCAGCGGCCGAATTCGAGTATGCACTGGTCAAAACGCAGTCCGGAGTCGCGCAGGGCCGCAGCGATCTCAAGCGGTGTGCCGAATTCGGGGCAGGTGAAATCGGCGGCCAGGCCCATGCAGTGCTGCGATTTTTCCGCCCCGCCGATGGCGGCGTTGAGTTCGCGCGAGCGATAGCCGCTGGAAATGTCCAGCGGGTAGCCGATCACTTCTTGCGCCTGTTCCAGCCCGGCGGCGAGCCGCCTGAGGTTTTCGACGATTTCGGGCGGCG
>CAMAWC010000057.1 GCA_945861875.1 Bordetella parapertussis | reverse complement strand
TTGTCGAGCATGGCCGGATCCTTGACACGGAACACCATGGTCATCGGCGGCATGTCGAGGTTTTTAATTTCCTCATGCTTCAAGGTGATTTTTTGCGCACCCTTGTCGACCTTGCGCACTTCGCCGCCGGTCATGGCGGTAGAGGGGTGATGCGCATCGTTCGCACCAGCCAGGGGCGTGTTCAAAATTGCAAGCAGTGCCGCGGTCGTGACGAGTAACTTTTTCATTTCGATCTCCTATGTGTTGCAGTGTGGAATTGGGGGGCCTATTTGGCGCTTACCAGGATGCTGCCCTTCATGCCGGCCGAGAAATGCCCGGCAATGAGGCAGGCGAAGTCGAACTCGCCGGCGCGATTGAAGGTCCAGACGATGGTGCCGGTCTTGCCCGGCGCGACGTGGGCCATATAGGGCTCTTCGTGCTCCATGTTCGGGAACTTTTCCATCAGCTTCGCGTGCTCGTCGAGCACCTTCTTCGTGCCAATGACCAGTTCGTGCAGCATCTTCCCGTCGTTTTTTATCACCAGCCTGACGGTCTCGCCTAGTTTGATCTCCAAACGGTCTGGGCTGAAGCGCATGGTGTCCATCATTTTTATTTCTATCGTCCGTTTGGCCGCTTTTGCGTCGCCGGCAATACCCCATTCCTTTTGTTCCTTTTTAACCGTGGCCGACGCCTTTTTCGGATGGCTTTCCTCGCCATGCCCGAAGGCGGCGCCGCCGGAACCCATCAGGCCGGCCAGCAAAACCAGTCGTATCGTCTTCATTGGTATCGCCTTCATCGTGTTTCCCTTTCAATTAAAAATAAACTTGACCGCTTAATGGCCTGAGTGGCCGCCCTGGCCGGTGGGCTTGCGTATCTGCACTTCGACTTCCTTCTGGCTCTTGTTTTTCAGCGGCATCGACTGGCCGCCCTCCGACTTGAACCGCGCCGGCTCGGCCAGCGCCCCGGTCCATTCGAATGCCACCGTCCCGGCCGGGTGCTTGAACCAGCCCGGATCGGCATAGTCGCCCGGCTTCTGGTCTTTGCGCACCTTGAGCACGGAGAACATGCCGCCCATCTCGACCGAGCCGAAGGGCCCGGCGCCGGTCATCATCGGGACGGTGTTGTCCGGCAGCGGCATTTCCATTTCCGCCATGTCGGCCATGCCGCGCTCGCCCATCACCATGTAGTCGGGGATCAGGTTGGTGATCTGTTTTGCCACGCCGCGATGGTCGATGCCTATCAGCGTCGGCACATCGTGGCCCATGGCATTCATGGTGTGATGGCTCTTGTGGCAATGAAAAGCCCAGTCACCCTCCTCGTCGGCGAGAAACTCGATCTGGCGCATCTGCCCCACCGCCACGTCGGTCGTCACTTCGTACCAGCGCGTGCTCTTTGGCGTCGGTCCGCCGTCCGTCCCGGTCACCAGGAACTCGTGGCCGTGCAGGTGAATGGGGTGGTTGGTCATGGTCAGGTTGCCGATGCGTATGCGTACCTTGTCATTTAGGCGGACATTGAGCGAATCGATGCCGGGAAAAATACGGCTGTTCCAGGACCACAGGTTGAAGTTGAGCATGGTCATGATCTTGGGCGTGTAACTGCCCGGATCGATGTCGTAGGCGTTGAGCAAAAAGCAGAAGTCGCGGTTCACTTCGTCGATCAGCGGATGCTTCGCCTTCGGGTGGGTAATCCAGAAACCCATCATGCCCATGGCCATTTGCGTCATTTCGTCGGCATGCGGGTGGTACATGAAAGTGCCGGGCCGGCGCGCGACAAATTCATAAACGAAGGTCTTGCCCGGTTGTATCGCTTTCTGGTTCAGCCCGGCGACACCGTCCATACCGTTCGGCAGGCGCTGGCCGTGCCAGTGCACCGAGGTGTGCTCGGGCAACCTGTTGGTGACGAACAGGCGCACCCGGTCTCCTTCCACCACTTCTATGGTCGGCCCCGGCGACTGACCGTTATAGCCCCACAGATGCGCCTTGAAACCGGGCGCCATTTCGCGCACCACCGGCTCGGCGACAAGGTGGAATTCCTTGACGCCGTTGTTCATGCGCCAGGGCAGCGTCCAGCCGTTGAGCGTCACCACCGGGTTGTAGGGGCGTCCGCTGTTGGGCACCAGCGGCGGCATGGTGTCCGGCTTGTCCTGTATCACCGGTTCGGGCAGCGCGGCCATCGCCACTTTGCTCACGGCCGCAGCCGCGACCGCCGCACCCACGGCGCCGGCACCCTTGAAAAACTCTCTGCGCGAATTCATTCGATGGTCCTTGTCAATGTGCGGCATTGTTTGCGGCGGTGGGCATCAAGCCCGCCCCGGACGCAACACCGGGCGTGGCTTTGCCGATCAAGGCCATGTCAAGGTCGGCCTGCGCCAGCCAGAAGTCGCGCAGCGCGCCGATATAGGCGTTGACGCTGGCAATCTGCGAGCGCGCATCGGCCAGCAACTCGAACACGCCGATCAGCATGCCGTTGTAACGCAGCACGTTTTCCTCGGCGATGCGCTTGTTCAGCGGCACAATCTCGTCGCGGTAATGGCGCGCCATGTCGTGGCTGCTGCGATAACCGATATAGGCTTCGCGCACTTCCGAACGGGCATTCACGGCCGTCTCTGCGGCGCGATTGAGCGATTGCATATAGATCGCCTCGGCCTTGCTGACCCCCGCGCCGCCCCAGTCGAACAACGGCAACTCAAAGCGAACCTCGTAGCCGCGCTTGACCGGTTTATCGTTGTAGTTGTTGTGCACGAGCCCGAGTTCGAGCACGTTGATAAACCGCGTGGCGCGCGTCAGGCCGAGGTTCTTCGCCGTCTGCTCGGCACCGAGCCTGGCCGCCTGCACATCGAGGCGTTGCCGCAGCGCCTGTTGTTCGACGTTAGGCAGTTCCTGCACCGCAGCCGGCAGGTCGGGCAAACGCGCGGGCAGGCTGAACGCCGCCTGGTCGCCCCACAGGCCCATCAAGCGGGTGAGGCGCTCACGCGCGGAAAACTGCGCCTTCTCGGCGCGCGCCAGGTTCAGCGCCGCATCGGCATAAAAGCCCTGTTCGCGCGCCTGGCGGAGCTTGTTCCAGTTGCCCGCCTGCGCCATGCGCCGCCCCAACTCGGCGCCGGCCTCGGCCGCCTGCCGCACCTGCTGCATGTAACGCACGCTTTCCGCGGCGGCTACCGCGTCAATCCAGGCCTTGCGCGTCTGGCTGGCCAGCGTGAGCATCTGCAGGCTGGCTTCACTTTGCACGCGGGCAAAGCGCCGCTCCTCCACCTCGACAAGCAGCGGCATGGCCAGCAGGCGTGCCAGGTTGAAATGAATGCCGCGCTCAATTTCCACTTCATCACCCTGGGTCAGGCGGCCGAAGCTGAACCCGGGGTTGGGCAGGCGGCCCGCCTGCACCATGTCCGCCTCGGAGATGCCCAGCTCGGCGAAAGACGCCTGCAAACCCTTGTTATTGAGCAGTGCGATTTGCACCGCGTCATCGGCCGACAAAGGTTTGGCCAGCAATTCCCTGAGCCGCGTTTCGATGATGGCGCGGTCAGCATCGGACCTGACCCACTTCAGGTCTTTGCCGAGGCGCTCGCGGGCGGTGTTTTCAACGCTGCCAAAGCCGCCGTCCTGGCTTAAGCTGGCGCAGCCAACCATTGTGACGGCCGCGAGAACGGCAAGTGCGATTGCAAGCAGGCGCGGCCGCGGCTGTATACCCGGGGAAACCAGTAGTCTTTTAGTGTGCATGGCGCGCCCCCTCAGGCATGGAGTGGGCGCCTGACATCGGTTTGGCGGCATCGGCGGGAGCGGGCTTTGTCACCGGGGGCGCCGCAGGACCGCTGCCAGCGGGCTCGGGCTGGCGTGCTTCCCTGGCGTAAGCGCGCCAGCCGCCGATACGTCCGGCGGTGTCGTTGGTTTCGCGCCAGGACGACACCTCCTGCTCGGCAAACGGGCGATAGCGGGCGAAGGAAGAGTCGTAGATGAGGGCGGGCACGGCTGACCCGTCGTCCATCGGGTCGGGCCGCGGGGCGCCGGCCTGCGCCAAGGCCAAGGGCGATGCCGACAGGGCCGCGGCCAATGCGGCCGAAAGAAATGATTTGAACATGAAATCCTCGCATGAACACGTAAGGCAACCGTCGTAAAAAACGAGACGGAACGCATTACTGCGGACTGTCGGCGCGCCGGCCGGTCAGGCCGGGGCGCGCCAAGTGCCGCTTACGCGAGGAAGGTTCGGGGCGGGCGACTGGGCCCGTCGGTGATGAAGCTGATTGGCGAAGCCGGCACCGTGATCAATGGTGCCGACACCGGCGTGACCACGGGAATCGCAACAACCGAGGATGCGATCACGGCAACGCTGCAGCAGGACGCGCAGACGCTGCATTTAATCTTGGCGGACTGGTCAAGCGCGTCAGCAGCAGATACCTGCCCGGGGGTCGCGGCGGGAGTGGCGTCCTCTTCATGCGCGTGTGCCGCATGATCATGGTGGTGTGCGTGGCCAGTCGTGCCCTCATCAGCCTGGCCCGCAAGCGCCGGCAATTCGTGGGAGCCCGCCGCGTTGTGGTGACCCGGCCCGCAGTAAAGCATGGTGGCTGCCGCGAAACCCTGTATCGGGGTCGCCAGCACCATCAGCCATATCAAAGCCGGTCGGATTTTCTGCCACATTTCGCGATTATAGACAAGGATTGGCGGGTTAGGTTCAATGCCTTAAGCGGGCTTGCGCAGCGTAAATTCCTTCACCATTCCGTAAATCGCCGGTATCACCATCAGCGTCAGGATGGTCGATGAAATCATGCCGCCAACCATCGGCGCCGCGATCCGGCGCATTACTTCCGAACCGGCGCCGCTGCCCCACATGATGGGTAGCAGGCCGGCCATGATCGCCACCACGGTCATCATTTTTGGCCGCACGCGATCGACCGCCCCTTCCATGATCGCGGCATAAAGGTCGGCCGGTGTCGGCCTGCCCCCTTCGGCCGCGCGCTGCGCGCTGATCCTCTCCCAGGCATGGTCAAGGTAGATCAGCATGACCACGCCGGTCTCGGCGGCAACGCCGGCGAGCGCGATGAATCCCACCGCCACCGCCACGCTCATGTTGTAGTCGAGCAGCCACATCAGCCACACCCCGCCCACCAGGGAGAAGGGCACCGACAGCATCACGATGACGGTCTCGGTAAGGCGCCTGAAGTTAAGGTACAGCAGCAGGAAAATGATCAGCAGCGTCACCGGCACGACGACCGCAAGCTTGGCTTTGGCCCGCTCCATGTACTCGAACTGGCCGCTCCAGGTGGCGTAATAGCCGGGCGGGAATTTCACCTGTTCCCGCACCGCCTTTTGCGCGTCGCTGACGTAGCCGCCGATGTCGCGGCCGCGGATATCGACAAAAATGTACGCGGTCAGGAGGGCGTTTTCGGTGCGTATCGCGGGCGGCGCCTGCATCAGGCTTACGCGCGCGACCTGCCCGAGCGGAACCATCGCGCCGCCCATGATCGGCACCAGCACCTGACTGGCAATGGCCCGCGGGTCCTGGCGCAGCTCGCGCGGATAGCGCACGATGACGCCGAATCGCTCCAGTCCTTCGACCGTGGTGGTCACCATCTCGCCGCCCAGGGCAACGCCGATCACGTCCTGCAACTCGCCCACATTCAGGCCGTAGCGCGCCAGCGCCAAGCGGTCCGGTTCGATGTCGAGGTAATAGCCGCCGGTGACGCGCTCGGCATAGGCGCTGGTCGTGCCCGGAACGGTTTTTACAACGGACTCGATGGCCTTGGCCAGCTTCTCGATTTCGGGCAGGTTTTTGCCGAACACCTTGACGCCGATGGGCGTGCGGATGCCGGTCGCAAGCATGTCGATGCGCGCCTTGATCGGCATGGTCCAGGCATTCGATACGCCGGGGATTTGCACCGCCCGGTCCATTTCGGCGATGAGTTTGTCCACCGTCATGCCCGGCCGCCATTGGCTCTCGGGCTTCAGGTTGATCACGGTCTCGAACATTTCCAGCGGCGCCGGATCGGTGGCGGTGGCGGCACGCCCCGCCTTGCCGAACACCGACTCGACCTCGGGAAAGCTCTTCAGTATCTTGTCCTGCGTCTGCAGCAGCTCCGCCGACTTGGTGACCGACAGGGACGGCAGCGTCGCCGGCATGAACAGCAGCGATCCTTCGTTGAGCACCGGCATGAACTCGGTGCCCAGCTGCATGGCGGGATAGACGGATATGCCCAGCGCGAACACCGCGGCGGCGATGGTGAGTTTCTTCCAGCGCATCACCGCCGCGATGACCGGGCGGTAAACCCAGATGAGGAAGCGATTGATCGGGTTTTTCTTCTCCGGCATGATCTTGCCGCGAATGAACAGCAGCATCAGCACCGGCACGAGGGTGATCGACAGCAGCGCGGCGCCGGCCATGGCGAAAGTCTTGGTGTAGGCAAGCGGCGTGAACATGCGGCCTTCCTGCGACTCGAGCGTGAATACCGGCAGGAAGGAAACGGTTATGATCAGCAGGCTGAAAAACAGCGCCGGCCCGACTTCGCGGCAGGCGTCAATGATGATCTGCAGGCGCGGCGCATCCGGCGGCGCCCGCTCAATGTGCTTGTGTGCATTCTCGATCATGACAATGGCCGCATCCACCATCGCGCCGATGGCGATGGCAATGCCGCCCAGGCTCATGATGTTTGAGTTCAGTCCCATCAGGTGCATGACTGTCATTGCGATCAGAACGCCGACTGGCAGCATGACAATGGCCACCAGCGCGCTTCTCGCGTGCATTAAAAAGACAACGCATACCAGCGCCACGATGACGCTTTCCTCGATCAGGGTGCGTTTCAGGTTGTCGATTGCACGGTGGATAAGGTCCGAGCGGTCGTAGACCGCCTGCAACGACACGCCCTGCGGCAGTCCGCTGGAGATTTCGGCGATCTTGGCCTTGATGTTGCCGATGACATCAAGCGCATTCTGGCCGTAGCGTGCCACGGCGATGCCCGCGACCACCTCGCCCTCGCCGTTCAGTTCGGCAAGGCCGCGGCGCTCATCGGGCACCAGTTCGACCCGCGCGATGTCACGGACCAGCACCGGCGTGCCCTTGTCCGCCTTGACCACCAGGTTTTCGATGTCGGACACGCCGCGCAAATAGCCGCGGCCGCGGACGACGAATTCGGTCTCGGCCATTTCGATGACGCGACCGCCGACGTCGCGATTGCTGCTGCGAATCACCTCGGCCAGTTTCATCAACGGTATGCCGTAAGCCTGCAGCTTGCGTGGATCGACCGTTACCTGATAGGTCTTGACGAAGCCGCCCACGCTGGCCACTTCGGCCACCCCCTGTGCCTTGGTGAGCTGGTAGCGAACGAACCAGTCCTGGATGCTGCGCAGCTCCGCCAGCGAGCGGCCTGCCGCAAGCACGGCGTACTGGTACACCCAGCCCACGCCGGTGGCATCCGGCCCCAGCGTCGGCGTGACGCCGCGCGGCATGCGCCCCGAGGCGAAATTGAGGTACTCGAGCACCCGCGTGCGCGCCCAGTAGATGTCGGTGCCGTCCTCGAAAATGACATAGATAAAGGAAGCGCCGAAGGTCGACAGCCCGCGCACCACCTTGGATCTGGGAACGGCCAGCATGGCGGTACTCAGCGGATAAGTGATCTGGTCCTCCACCACCTGCGGCGCCTGGCCCGGGTACTCGGTATAGATGATGACCTGGACGTCGGAGAGGTCCGGAATCGCATCGAGCGGCGTGTGCAGCACGGAATACACACCGGTGGCAATAACGAACAAGGTGCCAAGCAGCACAAGAAAGACGTTGCGCACCGACCATTCGATGATGCGTCCGAGCATCTCAGTGCCCCTTGTGCGCGTCGGCGGGGGGGACAGACGCGGCGGCGGGCTTTGATTTCTCGGCCGGTTGCACCGCGGCCGCCTGGGCACGAACAAGGGTGTACTCACCACCAGTTCCGCCGACCATGTCGAAAACAATTTTCTGGCCGGGTTTTAACATGCGCAACAACCCCGCATCCTTTACCTTGAAGTCCATGGTCATCGCCGGCCACTTCAGGCTGGCGATCGGTCCGTGCGCAAGCGTGACGCTGGCTTGTGCCGCATCCACCGCCTCGACAATGCCCTCCCCGCGATGCGTTGTTGCGGGCGCGACACTCACCACCGGCGCGGCGGGCCCGGACTCGGCTTTCGCGGCCGGCGCGGCGACCGCTGCGACCTGCCCGAACCCGCTGAACGCCGCCTTGAGATTGCTCTCGGCGTCGATGAGGAAGTTCGCGCTGACCACCACCATTTCGCCCGCCTTGACGCCCTGCAAGACTTCGATGAAGCCGTCGCCGTGCGCCCCCAATTTAACCGGGCGCGGCTCGAATTTTCCCTCGCCGCGCTGTACCAGCACCAGTTGCCGCGTGCCGGTATCGAGCACCGCCGAATCGGGCACCGTCAAGACCTGCGCCTTGTCGCGGGAAGATGCAAACTCCACCCGCGCGTACATGGACGGCTTGAGCAAAGCCCGCGCGTTGGCAAGTTCGATGCGCACCCGCGCGGTGCGGCTCTCCGGGGTGACGGTGGGGTAAATAAATGTCACCTTGCCGGCGAACGCCTGCTCCGGATAAGCGTCAACCCTGATGTTCGCAGCCTGCCCGATGCGCACCTGCCCGAGGTCTTGTTCGAACACCTCCGCCAGCAGCCAGACCTGCGACAGGTCGGCGACCTGATACAGCACCTCGCCGGCCATGAAGCGCTTGCCCTGGACTGCGGGCTTTTCCAGCACCACCCCGTTGACCGGGGAACGCAGCGTCAGGTACTGGGTGGTTTTGCCATCCTGCGTCAGGTGCCGCAGTTCGGTCTCCGAAATATCCCAGTTGCGCAAACGCTGCAAGGCGCTGTCGGCCAATCGCTGCATGCTTTCCTGCACGTCCGCGCTCGCGCCCGCAAGGGTTTGCACGCCTCTTAGCGCGATCAAGTATTCCTGTTGCGCCGAAATCAAATCAGGGCTGTACACCTCCATCAAGGCCTCGCCCTTTTGTACCGCCTGGCCGGTGGTGTTGACATGCAGTTTCTGGATCCAGCCGTCGAACCTGGGGGTAACGGTGTGCAACGAGCGCTCGTTCGCCTGCACCGTTGCCACCGCCCTGATGGTGCGCGCAAGATCGCGCATGGCAGCCGCCTCGGTTTTAACGCCGAGCTTTTGCACCTTGTCCAGGCTCAACTTGACCAGCGGCACGGCCGAAGCGGGCTCCCCATCCTCATACACGGCGATATAGTCCATGCCCATCGGGTCTTTTTTCGGCACCGGCGAGGTGTCCGGCAGTCCCATCGGATTGCGGTAAAAAAGAATCTTGGGTTTGGCTTTTTCGGCCGCGTCGTCGGCGTACACAGGCACAAAGTCCATGCCATCCGGGGCTTTTTTCGGCACCAGCGAGGTCTCCGTCGGCGCCATCGGATTGCGGTAGTAGAGGACCTTGCGTTGCAAACCGGCGCCGGCCTTGCCCTCAGCCGTCCGCGCTGCACCCGGCACCGATTGGTTCACGCCCCACCAATAACCGGCCGCCAGCAGCGCCCCTGCAAGAACGACGGTCAATGCAACCAAGAAAGTCCGTTTCATAATTTTTCCCTTGCCGTCTATTTCAGAACAACTGCCTGCCGGTGAGCAGTTCGATTTCCGCCAGCGCCTTGTTGAAGTTGGCCCGCTCCCTGGCGCCGCTGATTTCGTAGCCGAACAAAGTCATCTGGCTGTCGAGCAGCATCAACAGGTCGGCGCGACTCACCCTGTACGCGGCGAGCGTCGCCTCTACCGCGAGCCGTGCCTGCGGCAGGATGTCGGTTTCGTAAAGGCGCACGGATTTGCGGCTTTGTTCGGTGATTGCCAGCTGTTGCCGCAGCCTGGCCAGCACTTCATTCTGCTGCGCTTGCTGCATTTCCTGCGTCTGTTCGCGCAGCGCCTGTGCCTCGGCGATGCGCGGTTCGGTCTTGCTCTTGCGCCAGACCGGGAGATTCATCGCCACGGTCAGGCTCACCAGGTCCTCGCGCGCCGCGCCCATCTGGTTCTTGTCCCTTTGTCCGTAGACAAAACGCAGCTCGAAATCCGGATCGGACTCCTTGCGCGCAAGTTCCAGCGCCTTGCCATTGCGATCGATCGCACTTTGCAGCCCGAGCAGTTGCGGCCGCTCGCGCAGCGCCGTCTCCTGCAGCGATTCGAGCTTGAACGCCGTGTCGCGCATGCCCGGTGCTTCCACCGCAATGGGTGCGGCGTTTCCGCGTCTCCCGAGAAGCCGCACCAGTTCCGCCTCGATCACAGGGCGTTCGCGTTCCATGCGCAGCAACTCTTCGCGCATCCGGCCCAACTGGGTCTGCGCTTTCAGCACATCGGCCTGCGCCGCCTGGCCGACCGCGTAACGGCCCTCGGCGATCCGCAGGAATTGCTCCAGGACCAGCCGGTTGCCCTGCAACAGCCGCACGGTCTGGTCGATCAGGGCGAGGTCGAAGTAAGCCAGCTTGACATCGCGCACCACGCGATTGGTGGTTTCGCGCAGACCGTAATTGAGCGTTTCCGCATCCTTTGCCGCCACCTGTTCACGCAAGGCGCGCTTGCCCGGGAAAGGCAGCTTTTGCGACAACCCGAGCATTTTCATCGTCATGTCCTCGCTGTTGAGGCGCCAACTCTGGCTCGGCACATTAAGCACCCCGGCTTCGAGCATCGGATCCTCCAGCGCCCCCGCAGGGCTGACGCGCTGGCTCGCGGCCTCTGTCTCTTTCGCCGCGGCGCGCAACTCGGGATTTTTCTGCAGTGCCTCACTGACGAGCGACGCAAGGGTGGACACGGCGGCCGGCGACGATGCGTCCTGCGCCATAGTCACGGACTGTCGCGGCGCCTCGGCCATCCAGTTGCGCAATCGAAGCGGGGGGCCGTCCGCCGGGGTGCGCCCATCCGCGCCGGCCACCTGCGCTGCGGCCGGCGTCGCCAAGGCCACCGCCAGCAACGGTATGGCAAATGCAATAGTGCGCATATGAATCTCCTTTTAATAACACCAATTCGATTGCCAGAAAAACAGGCGGTGCGGTGATGTGCCGCCTGCGGGTACCCGTCTTGACGGGCAACGCCGGGCGTGCACGCAGGCGCAAAGCACCGGCGTGCCGGACCGCAAAAGGAATCAGATCAGGAGACGGGAACTGCGCAGGTAGGGAGAAGCCGGCGGCAGCGCGGCGCGATAAGCCACCGGCAGCCATGGCACGGGTGGCGCATGAAGCTGATGAGACGATATGGCAACGCCAGACAGCGCCTGCGTCAGCTTGTAGCCGGTCGGCGCGGCCAATCTTTCAGCCGGCGCGGGGGCGGGCGCGGCAATGCCGAGGCAGACTCCGGTCTTGTTGTTCTCGCCTGAATCCGGTGCCTGATCAGCCGGATGCGCGCAATCGGCCGGGTGCGAGGCCTGCTCTTGCGCCATGCCCGCAGCCACCACTTCGCAGCAGGGAAGCAAGGCAGTGCTCAGCCACATGCCGATCCAGGCATACACAAACAACCGCCCCCAGCGTTTGACTGAACGCCGGGAATTCAGGCGAACATCCCGCCCGGTCGAATAATGAGTTTGTGCCGTGTACATTGCGCTGGAAGTCTACCGTGACTACAGTCCCGTAATTTGATCCATATCAAGCGCTGCAACAGAACAATAACAGCCTGACTGCGCGCTCGAAGCCCTCTTTCGAAAGGATAGTCCGATTCCGAGAAAGTTCAAAACCGGCCAGGCCACCGGCTGGAAACGCCCTACTAGCGGGCGTTTCCAGCCGATTGGCGAATGTCTTAGCGATACCACCGGAGCAATTCGAAGCGCTTGCCGCCCTTCAGGCGAAACAACGCGAAATCAACCTCATCCACGGTGAGAATGCCGCGGATACCGGTCTGGGCGGCCAGCCAGACCAGGGCGGCATCCGCGAAGTCGATGTCCCGGTCGGCGTACTTGCGCAGCGTCAGGTTGATTTGCGCATAGGCGCCGACCGGAATCTCAACCACCGTCAGCGCACCGCGCTGCACCCATTCGAGCAAGTTGCCCTTGGCGTCCGCATCGAGAAAAAAGCAGGCCTCGACGATCACCGGAGCGGCGGTAATGAGCGGATGGCGGTTCGCCGCGAGGAAATTCCGCGCCTGCATGCGCAGGCGGTCGGTCGGACGAAACAGCGAAACCAGGAATCCGGTATCGACGAGTACGCCGGTCATTGGCGTTACCAGGATTTGCGTTACTACGGCTTGCCGCGAAAATGCTCGCGCAGCAACCGCTTGCTGTTCTTCGCCGCGTCGTCGCTCGGCAGCCCATCGGTATGCGGCCCGAACAAGTCCTTGCCAAGATCGTAAGCAGTCGGCCTGCCGGCACTCACAGCGAGAAGTTCTTCGAGCGCGCGCTTGACCGCCTCGCTCTTGGTGAGTCGATGCTTTACACAATAGTCGGCGAGGTCTTGCTCAACCCGGTCGGGTAGACGTACGGTAAGCGTCATGGGTGCGCCCCGGAAGTAATACAAAATGTTCTGCATTGTATTACAGTCCGGGACCTTCCGCGATCCCGTCTCTTGGCCGTTCAGGGATCGAGCTTGATGCCGGCCTTGGTGGTGATGTCGCGCCACTTGACGATTTCGGCCGAAATGAAACGGCTGAGCTCCTCCGGCGTGGTGGCCAGCGGCTCGGCCCCCAGTTCGGCAAAGCGCGCGCGCACCGCCGGGTCGGCCACCGCAGCGGCGATCTCGCGCTGCAGCCTGTCGATGATGGGTTTGGGCGTGCCGCGCGGCGCGAGAAAGGCGAACCAGGCGGCCGAGTTGTAGCCGGCGACGCCGGCTTCGGCCGCGGTGGGCACATCGGGCAGCGCGGCAAGCCGCTTGTCACTGGCCACCGCCAGCGGCCGCAACTGCCCGCCCTTGATCTGGCCGAGCACGTTGGGCACCAGCTGGAAGCTCACCGGCACCTGGCCGGTCATCAGGTCGACCACCAGTTGCGCCGTGACGCGATACGGCACATGCGTCATTTTCACACCGACCAGTTGCTCGTAATACGCCCCGGCAAGGTGTTGCGAGCTGCCCGGACCGACCGAGCTGTAAGCCATGCCCGGATTCTTGCGCGCGTAATCGGCCAGTTGCGCCATGTTGGTGATCGGCAGGCCGCTGCTCACCACCACCACATTGGGCAGGCTGGCCACCAGCGATATCGGCTGGAAGTCGCGCTCCGGGTCGTAGCCCAGGGCCGGGTTGAGCACGCGGTTGACCGCCAGCGGCCCGGAGGTGCTGAGCAATATGGTGTAGCCGTCGGGCGGCGCCTTGACCACGGCGAGGGTGCCGACGTTGCCGCCGGCGGCCGGCCGGTTGTCGACAATAAAGGGCCGGCCCATGGCCGTGCCCATGCGCTCGAGCAGCACGCGCCCGATGACATCGCTCGCACTGCCGGCCGAGAACGGGATGATGACGGTGACCGGGCGCGAGGGGTAATCCTGCGCCAGCGTTGCACCCGAGACAAACGACATCGCCAGGACCGCCAGCCGCAATAGTGTTTTCATTTTTCTACCCTCCCCGAGATTGTGCCAAAACGTTGGCGCATGACCTCTTCAAACTTCAAATCGGAGGAAGCGATCGCCCCTCCGGCGCGTACACAAAAACTCTGGTGCCTGCCCGCCGCCGCCGGCTCCGTGCCCCCGGCGAGCGCCTTCACGCCCTCGAGCATGATGCGGCGAAAGCGCACGATGGCGATATCGGTGGGCGAAAGGTGCTCGCGCGTGCGATCGACAATCAAGCCCTGGCTGTCCTGCGCCATCGCATCCTGCTCGGCGATGCCGCGCACCCCGGTAAAGGAACGCAGCTTTTGTTCCTCGCGGTCAATAAGGTAATCGTTGTCGCGATTGCGCAGCGGCACATAGCCGGGACCCAGTTCGGCGAACTGGCCGAAGCCGCCCTTGGCATAGCGTGCGCGTTCATCGGCGCCGAGCGCCTTGTCCGGGTGCCAGGCGTAGACGTAAATCCAGCATGAGACATCGTCTATCGGCACCCAGGTGTAACCGTAGTAGGTTTCGCCCGGCATGGCCGAGGGCGTGACCGAATGCGCCGGCAACATGAACTGGGTGATGCGCCAATACAAGTCATTGCCGTCGGCGCGGCGCGCTCCGCCGATGGCAAAGCCGGCGTCGTGGTCAAGAATCGTGAACTGCGGCAGCGGATCGTTGCGCAGCCAGCGGATGCGGCTCTCGTCGGCCGCGGCGGTCATGGTGTCGTTTTTGGCCAGTGCCGGCGCCGGCATGTGCAAAAAAGAAAAATGCGCGGTGTCGAGCGCGCCTTCCATGGACTGCGCCCAGTTGCACTGCTGCAGGCGCTTGGTGACATAACGGTGCGAAGCGGGCAGCAGGCCCATCTCCAGCTGCGGCGGCTCGGCCGGCATGTGCTCGCGCGGCCCCATGTACGCCCACACCATGTCGCCGAATTCACGCACCGGGTAGGCGGTAATCGCGGTCTTGCCGTGGTAGCTTGAGCCGGCCGGGACATTGGGCAGCTCGACGCAATTGCCGTCGACCGTGTACTTCCAGCCGTGGTAAATGCAGCGCAAGCCGCCCTCTTCGTTGCGGCCGAAAAACAAATCGGCGCCGCGATGCGCGCAGCGCGGATCGACCAGCCCGACGCGGCCCGCGCTGTCGCGAAAAGCCAGCAACGCCTCGCCCAGCACCTTGACGCGCAACGGTGTGCCGTCGGGCACGGCAATTTCGCTGGCCAAGGCCACCGGCTGCCAGAAGCGGCGAAAGTAATCGCCCATGGCGGTGCCCGGGCCGGTGCGGGTCAGCAGTTCATTGTCGGCTTCGGAAAGCATTACGGATCAGATACCGAACAGCCGCTGCGCGTTTTGACCGCGCACCTTGGGGCGCGTGCCGCCGGTGAGCCGGTCGACGCGGGCGAGGCAGCCGAACATGTCGCCAATGGTGTGCGGATAATCCGAGCCGTACATGACGCGGTCGCTGCCAAAGGCGCTGACAGCCATCTCCAGCGCATCCTGCCGGAACACCACGGCATCGCAGTAAATCATGCGCAGCGCGTCCGAAGGCCGCATGAAATAACTCGGACGATGATCGGTCTTGGCGCGCGTGGCGGGAATTTCATACCAGCACTGGTCGAGCCGGCCAATGAGGAAGGGCAGCGCACCGCCGCCGTGCGAAGCGATGATCTTGAGCTTCTGGAAACGCTCGAAAAAACCGTCCAGCATCATGCGCGAAATCGCCAGCGTGGTGTCGAAGGTAAAGCCGATCGAGGCGGTGAGCTGGAATTCGTGCATGCCCATTTCCGTCACGCCAGGCGGGGCGGTCGGATGAATGAGCACCGGCAGGCCTTTTTCGTCTATGCGTTTCCAGATCGGCTCGAACAGCGGGTCGGTCAGCGCCTTGCCGTTGATGTTGGCAAGCACCATCACGCCCACCGCGCCCGCACCCTTGCTGGTGGCGCGCTCGAGTTCGGCCAGCGCGGTCTGCGGGTACTCCCAGGGCAGCGAGGCCATCCAGCGAATACGGTCCGGATGGGCGGTCTGCGCCGTGGCCATGCTGTCATTCATGATTTTCGCCGCCTTGAGGCTGACGGCCTCGCCGCCCCAGAACACGTTCGGGCAGGTGAGCGAGAGCACGGCGATGTCGATGCCGGCCTGGTCCATTTTTTTCAGGCGCAGGTCGTAGTCGAACATCGGCGGCACCGGCGTCATGAAGGGCGCGCCGTCGAGGTGAATGGCGTGCAGGCCGGGCTGCACCTCTTTTGTCGTGTAACGCGGCCCGCCGTGCTGCTTCAACAGGTCGAACCATTCGGTGGTGAGGGTGTGGGTGTGGACGTCGATGACGGTGCTCATGCTGTTCCTAGCTGGTTCAAATTTAAATTTTTTTATCCATGATGTCATTCCCGCGAACGCGGGAATCCATGGGGTTCAAGATGGTCGAATTACGACGAACCCCATGGATTCCGGGTTCCGCTGCGCGGCCCCGGAATGACGGCTTTGGTGCCTGACTCAATTCGCCTTCGCCCCCGACACCTTCACCACCTCGGCCCACTTCGGGATTTCGGTGCGGATGTAGGCGGCGAATTCTTCCGGCGTGCCCGCAGCCGGCTCGGCACCGGCGGCCAGCGCCCGGTCGCGCACCTCGGGCAGTTGCATGATGCGCTGCACTTCGGCGTTGAGCTTGTTGACGATCTCGCGCGGCGTGCCGGCCGGCGCAAACAGGCCGAACCAGCCGACCGCGTCGTAGCCGGGAATGCCCGACTCGGCGATGGTCGCGATCTCCGGTGCGGTAATGGTGCGTTTGCCGCTTGCCACGGCAAGGGCGCGCACCTTGCCCGAACGGATATGCGGCAGGGCCGAGGACAAATCGACAAAGGCCACCGGTACCTGTCCGCCCATCAAGTCGGTCACCGCCGGGCCGCTGCCCTTGTAGGGCACATGCTGCAGGTCGACGCCGGCCTTGAGCTTGAACAGTTCGCCGGCCAAATGCATCGCCGTGCCGTTGCCGGCCGAAGCGAAGGCGAGCGGCTTGGCCTTGGACAGGGCAATCAACTCGCGCACCGTATTGGCCGGCGTCGCAGGGTTCACCGCCAGCACAATCGGGATGGTCGCCAACAGCGAAATGGGCGCGAGGTCTTTTTGCGGGTCGTAGGGCAGGCTGCCCATCAGGCTCTGGTTGATGGCGATGGCACCGGCCGCGCCGAGCACGATGGTGTAGCCGTCTGGCGCGGACTTGGCGGCAAGATCGACACCGATATTGCCGCCGGCGCCGGGGCGGTTGTCCGCCAGCACCTGCTGGCCAAGACTCCCGGTTTCGGACAATTTTTGCGCCAGGGTGCGCGCAATGATGTCGGCGCTGCCCCCGGGCGGGAAGGAGACGATAAAACGGATGGGCTTGGCCGGCCAGGCTTGCGCCAGCGCCGCTTGCGGCAATAACACGTAGGCTAATACCAGAACAACGATGTGAAAAGGATTCAGGTCAACCTCCGTTTTGAACATATTTTTTTCTTGCAATGCGAACTTACGAACAGCATATCAATTCGCCCATGAGCACGTCATTCCCGCGAACGCGGGAATCCATGGGGTTTGTCGTCCCGCGCAAAATTCCACCCCATGGATTCCGGGTTTGACCCAAGAAATCCCCGGAGGGGACGCCTGCGGCGCCCCGGAATGACGGTTGAATTTTCCGGGCGCAGCGCTATTCCAAAACCGGCTTGCTCCACTTTAACGCAACCTGTTTCAATCCTGCCTGAGTATCTCCAGCAATTCCGCGCCGTAGCGCTTCAACTTGCGCGCACCGACGCCGGAAATGAACCCGAGCTCTTCCTCGTTGGCCGGTTGCGCGCGCGCGATCTCGGTCAGCGTGGCGTCGTGAAACACCACATAGGCCGGGATGCCGTGTTCCTTGGCCACCGCCGCGCGCCAGGCGCGCAGGCGGTCCCAGCGCAACTGCGCGCGGCCCTCCAGCCCGGCGGCGGCGGCCGCAGCCGGCTTGCCCGCGCTCTTGCGCGTGCCGGCGGCGCGCTTGCCCTCGGCGAGCTTGCGCAACATCACCTGCTGCTCGCCCTTCAACACCGCGCGGCTCGCCTCGGTCAGCCTGAGCGCGCCGAAACTGTCGTGGTCGGTCATCAGCAGGCCGTGGGCGATGAGCTGGCGGAACACCGCGCGCCAGTTTTTTTCGTCCAGTTCCTTGCCGATGCCGAACACCGTGAGGCCGCCATGCCCCCACTGCTGCACCTTGTCGGTGTCATGGCCCGTCAGCACATCGATGAGGTGCCCGGCGCCAAAACGCTGGTCGGTGCGAAACACGCAGGACAAGGCCTTGCGCGCCGCCTCGGTGCCGTCCCACACCTGCGGCGGCTCCAGGCACACGTCGCAATTGCCGCAGGGCGCCGATGCCTCGCCAAAATATTGCAACAGGCGCACGCGGCGGCAACTGGTGCTCTCGGCAAGTCCGAGCAGCGCGTCGAGCTTGGCGCCGGCAATGCGCTTGAACTGCTCGGCCGCTTCCGAGGTGTCTATCATGCGCCGCTGGTTGACCACGTCACCGAGGCCGTAGGCCATCCAGGCGTTCGCGGGCAGGCCGTCGCGGCCGGCACGGCCGGTCTCCTGGTAATAGCCTTCAATGCTTTTGGGCAAATCAAGGTGGGCGACAAACCGCACGTCGGGCTTGTCTATGCCCATGCCAAAGGCGATGGTCGCGGTCATCACAATGCCGTCCTCGCGAAGAAATCGCGATTGGTGCTTTGTTCGGGTCGCCGTGTCCATGCCGGCGTGATACGGCAGCGCGCTAATGCCCTCCTCTTCCAACCAGGCGGCGGTCTCCTCGACCTTGCGCCGTGAAAGGCAGTAAACAATGCCGGCATCGCCCGCATGCTCGGTCTGCAGGAAGTTGAGCAATTGCGCCCTGGCATTGCCCTTCTCGACAATGCGATAGCGGATATTGGGCCGGTCGAAGCTCGAGACGAACAGGCGCGAACCGGTGAGGTTGAGGCGCTCGATGATTTCGGCGCGGGTGATCTCGTCGGCGGTGGCGGTCAGTGCGATGCGCGGCACACCCGGGAAGCGCTCGTGCAGCATCGACAGTTGCATGTATTCCGGGCGAAAGTCGTGTCCCCACTGCGACACGCAATGCGCCTCGTCGATGGCAAACAAGGCCACGCCGATCGAACTGTTCAGGCGTTCCAGCAGGTTGAGGAAACGCCCGGTCAACAGGCGCTCGGGCGCGACATAGACGAGGTCGCACTCGCCGGCGAGCAGGTCGCGCTCGACGGCGTAGCCCTCCTCGGCCGTTTGCGTCGAATTGAGAAAGGCCGCCTTGACGCCGGCCTCGAGCAGCGCCGCGACCTGGTCTTGCATCAGCGCGATCAGCGGCGAAATGACAATGCCGGGACCCGGGCGCAGCAATGCGGGGATCTGGTAGCACAACGATTTGCCCCCGCCCGTGGGCATCAACACCAGGCAATCCCCGCCAGCGACGACGTGATCGACAATCTCTGCTTGCGCGCCGCGAAAAGCCGGGTAACCGAAGACTTCCTTTAACAGCGACAGCGCCGTCGGCGCCGCCGCGTTCACGGGCGCATGGCCCGGGGGTGAATTGGCGCCATCAGTGGTATTCAAGGATGCGATTGGCTTTATTGCAGGGGTTGGGAACTGGCGAAGCCCTGCATTTTGACACACCAAAGACAGGCCGGTCGCACTTCGCGTCACTGGCGGCGGGTATTGCGAATCGCCCCCGCGGGCGGCGCCGCTGCCAATCAGCGAAACAGGCCGGCGAAAACCGCGCCGATGCCCTCGTTGCGCACCCGGTTAGACCTGCAGGGGCTGGCACCAAGCCCCAGGCTAGCCCTCGTTGAAGAACGGGTCCGGCAAGGCCGGATTTCTCAATTTGGCGGCGGCACCCGCGCCAACGACTGGAAGACCTTTCGGATCGAGCAGGCCCAGTTGCACGAGCACACTCGCCTGATCCCACAGGATGTGCTCGTAGGAGACCTTGTCACCTTCAATCCCGACGATCACCACGAACACCGCTTCGACCCGTTTCCCGGTGGGCTCGACCCCAGGCAGCATCCAGTCAATCTTGCTTGTGTGCGTGAACGAGATGATGAGCTCATCAACCAGCCGTTCCTCGCTGTATGTGCGCGACACCGTTTCAAACGTGACGTCAGGCGGAAAGAACTGGCCGATCAGGCGTTTCGAGTAGAACGCACGGACGCCTCGCGAACCTTGGCCGCCAACCATGGTCGGCACGTTTACGAGATGCGGATTTGGCGCCATCGTAGCCAGCGTCTGGTCGAGGTCGCCGGCCAGTTCCGCGTCCTCATGGGCACTGAAGATCGCATCGAGTTTTGCCTGCAGGCCGGGAGATGGCATGTCGTATCCTTTATCTGGGTTGATTGCTGCCTAACACGTATTAGGCTGAGTTTTGCAGCATATCAGCCAGCGCGACCGGCGCCGTATTACTCGACGGTCACGCTCTTGGCGAGGTTGCGCGGCTTGTCGACGTCGTTGCCGCGCGAAAGTGCCACGTGATAGGCCAAGAGTTGCAGCGGAATGGTGTGCAGTATGGGCGAGAGGATGCCGGCGTGCTCGGGCAGCAGGATAACCTCGACCGGCTCCTTGCCGGTGCGCTCGGTGTCCTCGTCGGCAAACACGAACAACTGGCCGCCGCGCGCGTGCACCTCCTGCAGATTGGACCGCAACTTACCCAGCAGCGCGTTGTTGGGCGCCACCGCAACCACCGGCATGTCCTCATCCACCAGCGCGAGCGGGCCGTGCTTCAATTCACCGGCTGCATACGCCTCGGCGTGAATGTAGGAGATTTCCTTTAACTTGAGCGCGCCTTCCATGGCGATCGGGTAGTGGATGCCGCGGCCAAGAAACAAGGCGTGATGCTTGTGGGTGAATTTGTCCGCCCAGGCCTTGACCTGCGGTTCGATGTGCAGCACCTTTTCGATGGCCTTGGGCAGGTGGCGCAAGGCCAGCAGCAGTTCGGCCTCGCGCGCGGGCGAGAGGCGTTTGCGCATCTTGGCCAGCGTCAAGGTCAGCAGCACCAGCGCGGCGAGCTGGGTGGTGAAAGCCTTGGTCGAGGCGACGCCGATCTCCGGGCCGGCGCGCGTCAGAAAACGCAGGTCGGCGGCGCGGATCAGCGCCGATTCGGGCACGTTGCAGATCGACAGGCAGTACTTGTGGCCGAGCGCCCGCGCGTGCTGCAGCGCCGCCAGCGTGTCGGCGGTCTCGCCCGACTGCGAGATGGCGATCACCAGCGCCCTGGGATTGGGCACCGACTCGCGATAACGGTATTCGCTGGCGATCTCGACGTTGCAGGGAATGCCGGCGACGCCCTCGAGCCAGTAGCGCGCCACCATGCCAGAGTGGTAACTGGTGCCGCAGGCGAGGATCAGCACCGCATCAATATCGGCAAATATCTTTTCCGCCCCGGCGCCGAAAATCTGCGGCGAAATCGAATGCGCGCCGGTGACGATTTCGAGGGTGTTGGCCACCGCCATCGGCTGCTCGAAGATTTCCTTTTGCATGTAATGCTCGTACTGGCCCAGTTCCACCGCATCGGCGGTGAGCTTGGATTCGTGCGTGGCGCGCTCGACCAGCTTGCCCGCGGCGTCGATGATGCGAATGCCGTCGAGCCTTATTTGCGCGACATCACCGTCCTCGAGGTAAATCACCCGCTTGGTCACCTGGATCAGCGCCGACATGTCGGACCCGGCGAAGTTTTCGCCCTCACCCAGGCCCAGCAGCAAAGGCGCGCCGTTGCGCGCCACCACCAGGCAGGACGGGTAGTCTCCATCGACCACGGCGATGGCATAAGCGCCGGTGAGCTCCTGCACGGCGAGGCGCACCGCCTCAAGCAGCCCGGCGCCGCCCGCAAGCTTGGCGTGCACCAGATGGGCGATGACCTCGGTGTCGGTGTCCGAGACAAACACGTAGCCCTTGGCGCGCAGCATCTCGCGCATCGGGTCGTGGTTCTCGATGATGCCGTTGTGCACCACCGAAACATTGCCCGAGACATGCGGGTGGGCGTTTTTTTCCGAGGGCACGCCGTGGGTCGCCCAGCGCGTGTGCGCGATGCCAAGCTCGCCCGCGAGTGCGCCGGCCTGCGCCAGCTTTTCCAGTTCAGCCACGCGCCCGGTCGAGCGCATGCGCAGCAACTTGCCGTCCTTCACCACGGCCACACCGGCCGAGTCGTAGCCGCGGTACTCGAGGCGCTTCAGGCCTTCGAGCAAAATGGGTACTACGTTACGTTTGGCGATGGCGCCGACAATGCCGCACATGGGATTGCGCTCCAGAAAAACATTTCAAATTTATCTTACGTTCCGTCATTGCGAGCGCAGCGAAGCAATCTCGTGGAATTGCGAAGTCACAACAGCAACAAGATTGCTTCGCTGCGCTCGCAATGACGGGCATATGGTAGACGGCCTTACTTGGGCATGTAGTGGCCGTAGTTGGGACGGTGGCCGTTGTCAAAGCCGGGGGTGAGGCGGTAGCGCGCCGGGTTGAACAGCACCGCCGGGTCGGTATCCGGATAAAAATGGTCGCCGGCGAGGTCCTTGCGCACAAAAAATGCATTCGCCCCGGTCAGGTTGGTGGCCACCAGCGCATAGCCCTTGCGCCGCGCCAGTTCGTGCAGCGCGCAAAGCGACGCGCCAAAGTAATCGCTGCCGTCCCAGGCGTACATGGCGTCGTAGGGTTGCACCAGCTTCAAGGGCGGCCG
>CAMAWC010000056.1 GCA_945861875.1 Bordetella parapertussis | reverse complement strand
GGCAGCTCCTCGGCGACCAGTTGATGGAACATCGCCGCCGTGACTTTGCGGCCGTCATCGAGCACGCCTTTTTTGCTGCGTATCCACTGCCAGATTTGCGAGCGCGAAATTTCCGCGGTGGCGGCGTCTTCCATCAGGTTGAACACCGGCACGCAACCGTTGCCGGCGAGCCAGGCGCCGAGGTACTGGATGCCCACCGAAATATTATTGCGCAGGCCGGCCTCGGTAATCGGCGCTTCCGGTTTGAAATCGAGCAGGTCTTTGGCGCCAAAGTTCACCTCGGGGAGCTGCTTGCCATACTGGTTGGGGCCGGGCATGTGCCGGTCGAACACCGCTTTGGCGATGGGCACGAGGCCCGGGTGCGCCACCCAGGTGCCGTCGCAACCGTCGGTGACTTCGCGCAATTTGTCCTGGCGCACTTTTTCCAGCGCCGCCTCGTTTGCCGCCGCATCGTTTTTGATCGGGATCTGCGCCGCCATGCCGCCCATCGCCGGCGCCCCCCTGCGGTGGCAGGTCTTCACCAGGGTCAGCGCGTAGGCGCGCATGAAGGGCGAGGTCATGCTGACCTGCGAGCGGTCGGCGAGGCAGAAATCCTTGTTCGAGCGGAATTTCTTGATGCAGGAAAAAATGTAGTCCCAGCGGCCGATGTTGAGGCCGGCTGAATGGTCCTTGAGTTCCCACAGGATTTCATCCATCTCGAAGGCCGCGACCACCGTCTCGATCAGCACCGTCGCCCTGATCGAACCCTGCGGCACACCGAGTTCGGCCTGGGCCATCTTGAAAATGTCATTCCACAGCCGCGCCTCGAGGTGCGACTCCATCTTGGGCAGGTAGTAATAGGGCCCCGATCCGCGCGCCAGCAGCTCCCTGGCGTTGTGGAAGAACAGCAGCGCGAAATCGAAAATGCCGCCGGACACCGGCTTGCCGTCGACGGTGACGTGCTTCTCGTCAAGATGCCAGCCGCGCGGACGCGGGATCAGCACGGCGGTCTTGTCATTGAGCCGGTACTGCTTGCCGTTTTGTTCCATGCTGATGCTGCGACGCACGGCGTCGCGGATGTTCAACTGCCCATCGACCATGTTGTCCCAGGTCGGGCAATTGGCGTCCTCAAAGTCGGCCATGAAGGTAGAAGCGCCGCAATTGAGCGCGTTGATGACCATTTTCCTGTCGGTCGGCCCGGTTATTTCAACGCGGCGATCAAGCATGTCCCTGGGTTGGGACGCAACGGTCCACACGGCTTCGCGAATCGCCTTGGTCTGTGGCAAAAAGTCGGGCAGTGTCCCGGCGTCAAATTCCTTCTGGCGCGCCGCACGCAGGCCAAGCAGTTCCTGGCGGCGCGGCTCGAAAGCGCGATGCAGCTTGGCAAAAAAGGACAATGCCTCGGGGCTGACAATCTGCCGGTACGCGGGCGTCAGATTGCCGAGAACTTGCATGCCACCGGGGAAGTTTTCACTCATGGTCATCTCGCTCAAAAAAAGATTGCTGCAGTGCGGAGCGGGCCGGTCAGTCTTGCCCATCTGCCGCCGTCGGCGCATTTGTGCGCCACAGCAATTTTAGTCTTAAGCCGGCTTTTCCGCAATATGAAGTACATTCCGGATGATGAAATAAAGTGGGCACCCCGCCGCCCTAATCGCGCTTCAGGCCGCCTCGCCCGGATCGGCCTTTTCGTCCAGGCCAAGCTCCTGGATCTTGCGCGTGATGGTGTTGCGCCCTATGCCCAGCAGGTTGGCCGCTTCGATGCGCCGCCCGCCGGTATGCGCGAGGGCCTTGGCAATGAGCACTTTTTCGAATTCGCGCGACAACGAATCCATGATGCCCGACTCGTTGCGGGCGAGCATTTTTTCAGCCTCGCGCGCCAGTGCGCCCAGCCAGTCCGTACCGACCACGCGCGAAGAATCCTCCCGCAGTTCGGGCGGCAGGTCGCTCACTTCCACCGACTGGCCCGGCGCCATCACCGTCAGCCAGTGGCAGACGTTTTCAAGCTGGCGCACGTTGCCCGGAAAATCATGCGCGCTGAGGTAGTTCATCGCCGCCTCGGTCAGGCGCTTGGGCTCCATGCCAAGATCCCGCGCGCTCTTGGCCAGAAAGTGCTTTGCCAGCAGCGGAATATCCTCGCGCCGCTCGCGCAGTGAAGGCAGGCGCAGCCGGATCACGTTCAGGCGGTGATAAAGGTCCTCGCGAAAATGCCCCTGCTTGACGTGGGATTCAAGGTTCTGGTGGGTCGCCGCGATGACGCGCACATTCGACTTTATCGGCTGGTGACCGCCGACGCGGTAGAAATTACCGTCCGACAACACCCGCAGCAGGCGCGTCTGCAAGTCCGGCGGCATGTCGCCGATTTCATCGAGAAACAGCGTGCCGCCCTCAGCCTGCTCAAAGCGTCCGCGGCGCGTCGCCTGCGCCCCGGTAAAAGCGCCGCGCTCATGGCCGAACAGTTCGGACTCAAGCAAGTCCTTGGGCATCGCCGCGGTATTGATGGCAACAAAAGGCTTGGATGCGCGTGTGCTGTGGCGGTGCAGGGCCTGGGCCACCAGTTCCTTGCCCGATCCGGACTCCCCGGTGATCAGCACCGTGGCGTTGGATTGCGACAGCCGCCCGATGGCGCGGAAAACCTCCTGCATCGAGGGCGCCTGGCCGAGGATTTCCGGCGAGGTCTGCGCCACCTCGGCCACCTCGTCCTCGCGCATCGATTCATCAACCGCGCGGCGGATCAGTTCGACCGCCTGGTCGACGTCAAACGGCTTGGGCAGGTATTCGAACGCGCCGCCCTGGAAGGCCGCCACCGCCGATTCGAGATCGGAGTAAGCGGTCATGATGATCACCGGCAGCGTCGGGTGGCGCTGCTTGATGGTCTGCAGCAACTCAAGTCCCGAGGTGCCGGGCATGCGGATGTCGGATACCAGCACCTGCGGCGAGCCTCCAGCCAGCGCGTCAATCGCGTCCTGCGCCAAGGCAAACGTTTTGTAAGGGATGCCCTCGCGCGTCAGCGCTTTTTCGAACACCCAGCGTATGGACTTGTCGTCGTCAACGACCCAGACCGGTTTCATGTGTTTGTTCTCTTTCTATTAATGTTTCCAGGATTCATAACAAATGTTCGTCATTCCCGCGAAAGCGGGAATCCAGTGACTTTCAGCGAACGTCGCTGGGTCCCCGCTTTCGCGGGGAAGACGGTAAAAGGTAGGGTAATTGTCATGAAATATGAAACGCTCGATAAGTAAGTCATCAAATCAAAGGCAGGACAATGCGAAAGCAGGTTTTTCCCGGCTGACTTTCCACTTCGATGACACCGTGGTGGTGCTGCACGAAAGTTTGTGCCAGCGTCAGGCCAAGACCGGTACCACCTTCGCGCCCCGAAACCAGCGGATAAAACACCCGGTCGCGGATTGCCTCGGGAATTCCCGGTCCATCATCGATTACCTGCAATTCCAGTGCCAGGCGATAGCGCTTGCGCGCCAGGGTCACCTGCCGCACTACCCGTGTGCGAAGTTCAATCTCGCCCGAAGCGACCGGTTTGGCGGTGATGGCCTGGGCGGCATTGCGCGCGATATTCAGGATCACCTGGATCAACTGCTCGCGATCGCCCTGAACGTCGGGCAGGCTGGTGTCGTAGTTGCGGCGGATGCGTATGCCGCTGGGAAATTCGGCCAGTATCAGGGTCCTCACCCGCTCACACACCTCATGAATATTGACCGGCCCGATGTGCGGCGGCCGGTGCGGCGTGAGCAGCCGGTCCATCAGCGCCTGCAGGCGATCGGATTCCTTGATGATCACCTGGGTGTATTCGCGCAGGTCGGCGCGGTCCAGTTCACGCTCCAAGAGCTGCGCCGAGCCGCGCAACCCGCCCAGCGGATTCTTGATCTCGTGCGCGAGGTTGCGGATCAATTCGCGATTGGCCAGATGCTGGTTCAGCTGCTGCTCTTCGCGTTCGATGCGCAGTTGCTGCTCGATATGGCGCAATTCCATCACCAATACGGCGGTGCCCGCCTCCACCGGCGTGACGATGCAGTTGAGCACCAGCGGTTCGAGCCCGGCACGATTGAGGATGAGTTCCTGGTCGGCAAACCCTCGCCCGCTGGCAATGGCCTGGCGCAGCTTGGCCTCCAGCTCAGCGGTCTGGACAAACAGGTCAAGAAACGGGTGGGCGAGCAGGCTTTTTTCGCCCACTTCAAACAAGCTTTCCGCCGCCGGATTGAGGTATTGCACCGACAAGCGCTCATCGAGCGCAACCACCGCCGTGGCGAGCAGGTCAAGTCCGGAAAAAGCCGCTGCCGACATCTGCGATCAGCCGGCGCAACGCGCCACTGCGCTTACTTCAGGTTGGCGAGTTCCTTTTGCAGGGCCTCGACGTTTTTCTGGTGCTGGTCCAGTTTGTCCCTGTATGGTTGCAGGCGCTCGGCCACCTTGGCAAAATTGCGCTCGTCGCCAGTGCGCACCTGTTCCTGTTCGGCCAGTTTTTGCTGCGCTAACTTGAGCATTTGCTGCTCCGAACCGAGCTCGTTTTGCAGGATCTTGCGCCGGCCGTCGTCGCGCGACTTTTGCGTCGCCGAATCGACGCGCGGAAAGTTGGCCGGCGTCGTCGTTGCGGCGGATTTGGCCGGCGGAGCCCCCGGCACCACCGGCACCCCCGGCACCACCGACACCTCGCGGCTGACCGCCGTGCACTTCTTGCCCGCCATCTCTTCCTTGACGTTGGTATAGGTCGAGCGGCCGTTTTCGTCCTTGCACAAATAAGTCGTGTCGGGGCTTTGCGCCAACGTAGCAAAGCTGGCGCAAAACAAGGCGAGTCCGGTCAGATGGCGCAGCACATTCATAAAGCGATCGTGTCGGCGACAATTCAAGAGTGGACATTAAGTTTAGGCTAGAAACCACCTGATTTCAAACCTTTTACCCTGATTTTAATAAAAACGGGGGCTGTAACGCCCCCGTTGGGAAAAAACCTAACTCGTTAATTACAAACTGTAATACATGTCGAACTCAATCGGGTGCGTGGTCATGCGGAAGCGCGTGACCTCGTCCATCTTGAGCGCGATGTAAGCGTCGAGCATGTCGTCCGAGAACACGCCACCCTTGGTCAGGAAGGCGCGGTCCTTGTCCAGCGCCTCGAGCGCCTGGTCGAGCGAATGGCAGACCGTCGGCACCTTCGCCGCTTCTTCAGGGGGCAGGTGGTAGAGGTCCTTGTCGATCGGCTCGCCCGGATGAATCTTGTTCTGCACGCCATCCAGGCCGGCCATCATCAGCGCGGCAAAACACATATAGGGATTAGCCGTGGGGTCGGGGAAGCGCACTTCGACGCGGCGCGCCTTCGGATCCGTTACGTAGGGAATACGGCAGGAGGCCGAACGGTTGCGTGCCGAGTAAGCGAGGTTGATCGGCGCCTCGAAACCGGGAACCAGGCGTTTGTAGCTGTTGGTGCCCGGGTTGGTGATGGCGTTGAGCGCCCGCGCGTGCTTGATGACGCCGCCGATGTAGTACAGCGCGAAATCCGACAAGCCGGCATAACCGTTGCCGGCAAACAGGTTCTTGCCGTCTTTCCACACCGACTGGTGAACGTGCATGCCCGAGCCGTTGTCGCCAACCACGGGCTTGGGCATGAAGGTGGCGGTCTTGCCATAGGAAGCGGCGACCATGTGCACGGTGTACTTGAGGATCTGGTTCCAGTCGGCGCGCTTCACCAGGCTGTTGAAGCGCGTGCCGATTTCACACTGGCCGGCGGTCGCCACTTCGTGGTGGAACACCTCGACTTCGACGCCCTGCGCTTCGAGCGCCAGCGACATGGCATTGCGGATGTCCTGCAGCGTGTCGATCGGGGGAACCGGGAAGTAACCGCCCTTGACCGGCGCGCGATGCGCCATGTTGCCACCGTCATACTCGATGCCGCTCGACCAGGGGGCTTCTTCGGAGCTCATTTTGACGAAGGAGCCGGACATGTCGGCGCCCCAGACCACGGAATCAAAAATGAAGAATTCAGGCTCGGGTCCAAAGTAGGCGACATCGCCCAGGCCGCTTGACTTGAGGTAGGCCTCGGCGCGTTTGGCGAGCGAGCGCGGGTCGCGGTCGTAACCCTTGCCGGTGGAGGGCTCGATCACGTCACAGGTAATGTTGAGCGTCGTCTCATCGGTGAACGGGTCAATGCGCGCCGAATCCGGATCCGGATAGAGCAGCATGTCGGACGCTTCGATGCCCTTCCAGCCGGCGATCGAGGAGCCGTCGAATGCGTGGCCGTTGTCGAACTTGTCCTGGGTGAACTGCTTGGAGGGCACCTGAACGTGCTGTTCCTTGCCCCGGGTATCGGTAAAACGGATGTCAACGAACTTGACTTCCTGATCCTTGATCAGCTTCAGTACATCGGCGGCAGACAATGCCATTTTTTTCTCCTAAAGTACGGGTTACATGAAAATCTTTGGATGATGCTTGCTGTTGCGGGCGGGTGTGGGCCACAAATTGCATCGGCAAGTGCAGCAATCAACGGAATAATCAGCAGAAAGCATGCCATCGACCAAAAGTGCGGAGACTATTGTGCCACAAGCCCTTGACGTAATAAGTCGGGGCGTTTAATTGCACCAGTATGGTGCGTTTTGGCCAAATAATGCAATACCATGGTGCGTAACCAATGATATGCACCACGGTGCTCCACTTCCGCAACACCACAACGCTCGAAAGGCACGCCATGGACAACGCCGCCACACTATTAAGCAAAGCCCGCCAGCGCGGCCAGGAGATGGGATTGGCATACGCCGGCGCGCTGCTGCCGGCTGAAGCCCACGCCCTGTTGCAGTCCGATGCCGGTGCGCGCCTCATCGATGTACGCACAAAACCGGAATTGCACTTTGTCGGCAGCGTGCCCGGCGCGGTCGAAATCGAATGGAACAGCTGGCCGGGCAGCAAACCCAACTCCGACTTCCTCGGGCAATTGCAGGCCCTTGTCCCGACTGACAGGCCGGTACTGTTCATGTGCCGCAGCGGCGTGCGCTCCCACAACGCCGCGATGGCCGCAAGCCAGGCCGGATATAGCCAGGCATTTAATGTGCTGCAGGGCTTTGAGGGCGACAAGGATGCCGAAGGCCATCGCAGCAAAGTCGGCGGTTGGAGAAACGCCGGGCTGCCATGGACGCAGTCCTGAACACGCGTTGACGCAGCCGGGTTGATGCGCCCGGACGTGCGCTCCATGCGGGTGCGTCCGCGCACCAGTTCGAGCACAACCCGACCGCTTCGCCGACGAGCGCAGACCCGCTTTGCCGTCCATAAAAAAAATAATGCGAAGAACCCATTGGTGCAAAAGCACTAATTGGCGCAAGCACCGGACTTGGACGCGACATGGCACAGATGATGCGAATAACCCGACAGACTAATCAAGTTGGGGAGAAGCAGCGTGTCCGCATTCGACAATCCGTTCAATTCCAAAGTACGCCTCGGCGCCGCCGCCTGCACTTGCGGCAAGCATGCCAACCAGGCCGAGCACGACGCCACCAGCACCCTCAGCGATGAGCCCGCATCCAACGATATCGACACCCTCAACCACCGGGTGATCGAATCGGCGCTGATGCGCGCCCTTTTCCCGCAGGACGCCACGCGGCGGCGTTTTCTTGAAGCCGTGGGTTCTTCCACCGCAATGGCGGCGATAGGCAGCGTACTGCCCATAGGCGCGCTGTCGGCCATGGCCCAGGACAAGGGCCCGCTGGAGAAAAAAGACCTGAAGATCGGTTTTATCGCCATCACCTGCGCCACGCCGCTGATCATGGCCGACCCGCTGGGTTTCTACAAAAAGGAAGGCCTTAACGTCCAGTTGATGAAGACCGCCGGCTGGGCGCTGATTCGCGACAAGATGCTCAACAAGGAGCATGACGCCAGCCACTTCCTCTCGCCAATGCCGCTGGCCATTTCCATGGGCCTCGGTTCCTCCGCCCAGGCGATGGATGTGGCGACCATACAGAACATCAACGGCCAGGCCATCACGCTTGCCAACAAGCACAAGGACAAGCGCGACCCGAAACAATGGAAGGGCTTCAAGTTCGCCGTGCCCTTCGAGTACTCGATGCACAACTTCCTGTTGCGCTACTACGTCGCCGAACACGGCCTTGACCCGGACACCGACATCCAGATCCGCGTCACGCCGCCGCCGGAGATGGTCGCCAACCTGCGCGCCGGCAATATCGACGGCTTTCTCGGGCCCGACCCCTTCAACCAGCGCGCCGTCTACGACGAGGTCGGTTTCATACATCTCTTGTCCAAGGAATTGTGGGATGGCCACCCCTGCTGCGCCTTTGGCACCTCGGAGGCCTTCATCAAGGAAAACCCCAATACCTTCGCCGCGATGTACCGCGCAGTCCTCACCGCCGCCGCAATGGCACGCGACCCGAAAAACCGCTCGCTTATCGCCAAGGTCATCGCGCCGCCCAACTACCTCAACCAGCCCGAAACGGTGATCGAGCAGGTGCTCACCGGAAAATTTGCCGACGGCCTGGGCAACATCAAGAACGTGCCGGACCGCGCCGACTTCGACCCCTTCCCCTGGCAGTCGATGGCGGTGTGGATGCTGACGCAGATGAAGCGCTGGGGCTACGTCAAGGGCGATGTCAATTACAAGGCGATCGCCGAAAAGGTGTTCCTTGCCACCGACGCGAGAAAACGCATGGCCGAACTGGGCCAGAAAGCGCCGGTCACCAGTTACGCCAAGTTCAAGGTCATGGGCAAGGAGTTCGACCCGGCCTCACCGGACAAGTACCTGGCCAGTTTCGCCATCAAAAAATCCGCCTGACCGTTAACGCCAGTCCGATAAAAGATGTTTTCCGCAACCTGGTTCAAGTCGGCGCTGCTGTCGCTGCTGTTTCTGGTCATCCTGCTGGGCACCTGGCACCTCGCCACGCTGCCCAAGGCCGAGGCACAGGGTGCCAATGACGAGTACGCCAAACTCATGGGCAAGGGCGCGAAAAAATCCGATGGTTTTCCGACTCCGGTGCAATTCGGCGAGGCCATCGCGAGGAACCTGGCCGAGCCATTTTATGACCGCGGCAGCAACGACAAGGGCATAGGCATACAGCTTGGCCACTCGCTCGCCCGCGTCGGCCTGGGCTTTGTGCTCGCCATGCTGCTGGCCATTCCGCTTGGTTTTGTCATCGGCATGTCGCCGCTGATTTATCGCGCGCTTGACCCTTTCATCCAGATCCTCAAGCCGATTTCCCCGCTGGCCTGGATGCCCATCGCGCTCTACACCATCAAGGATTCCTCGTTGTCGGGGATCTTCGTTATTTTCATCTGTTCGGTGTGGCCGATGCTGATCAACACCGCCTACGGCGTCGCCGCGGTAAGGCGCGAATGGCTCAATGTCGCCAAGACGCTGGAGGTGCGACCGCTGCGCAAGGCCTTCCTGGTGATCCTGCCCGCCGCCGCGCCGACCATCCTCACCGGCATGCGCATTTCCATGGGCATCGCCTGGCTGGTGATTGTCGCTGCCGAAATGCTGGTCGGCGGCACCGGCATCGGTTACTTCGTCTGGAACGAATGGAACAACCTCAACCTCACCAATGTGATGTTTGCCATCCTGGTGATCGGCGTGGTCGGCATGGTTCTCGACCTGGCCATAGGCCGGCTGCAAAAATTCGTCACCTACGTCGAGTAAGGACAAACCCGTGGCCTTTCTCGAAATCCAGGACCTGAAAAAAACCTACCCGGGCGCTGACGGCGGCGTCACCGTGTTTGAGGGGGTGAACTTTGCCATCGAGAAGGGCGAGTTCGTCTGCATCATCGGCCATTCGGGTTGCGGCAAGACCACCATCCTCAACGTGCTGGCCGGACTCGACCAGGCGAGTGAGGGCGTGGTGGTGATGGATGACCGCGAGGTATCCGGTCCATCGCTGGAGCGCGGCGTGGTGTTCCAGGGCCACGCACTGATGCCCTGGCTGTCGGTGATGAAAAATATCGCCTTTGCCGTAAAAAGCAAATGGCCCGAGTGGAACGCCATCCAGGTGCAGAGGCACTGCCAGAAGTTCATCGAAATGGTCGGGCTCACCGGTGCCGAACACAAGAGACCATCAGAGCTGTCGGGCGGAATGAAGCAGCGTGTCGGCATCGCCCGCGCCTTTGCCATCCAGCCCAAGATGCTGCTGCTTGACGAGCCCTTCGGCGCGCTTGACGCGCTGACCCGCGGCACCATCCAGGACGAACTGCTGCGCATCGTCCAGGCCACCCACCAGACGGTGTTCATGATCACCCACGACGTCGATGAGTCCATCCTGCTCGCCGACAAGATCATGCTCATGTCCAACGGGCCGCGCGCGGTGATCGCCGAAATCGTCGAGAACACCATGCCGCGCGACCGCACGCGTACCGACCTGCACCACAACCCGCAGTACTACAAGATCCGCAACCACCTGGTGGACTTCCTCATCAACCGCTCGAAGCATTTCCAGAGCGGCTCGGCTGCGCGCCAGGCGCAGCCTAGGGTCGTCCGGCCCGGGCTGGCCGCGGATGACAAACCTGACGCGGGCGCCCGACTCGCAGACAATGTGGTCAAGCTCAGACACTGACATCACACTTAAAGGAGAACGCAATGAAAAAATCCACCAGCCTGATGAAACCGATGAAACGCGGGGACATCACCGACCTCATCGCCTTTCGCAAGGTCACCCTGGGCATCAAATGGGCCGCCGTGGCCAAAAAAGTCGGACAGAGCAAGGAGTGGGTCACCGCCGCCTGCCTCGGCCAGATGCAAATGACGCAAAAACAGGCGGAAACCGTGGGCAAGATTTTTGACCTGCCGGAAGAAGCCGTGCTTATACTGCAGACGGTGCCCTACAAGGGTTCGTTGCCCACTGCCGTGCCGACCGACCCGCTGATCTACCGCTGGTACGAAATCGTCAGCGTCTACGGCACCACCATCAAGGAACTGATTCACGAGGAATTCGGCGACGGCATCATGAGCGCGATCGACTTTTCCATGGACATACAGCGCCAGCCCGATCCGAAAGGAGACCGCGTGCATGTCGAACTGTCGGGGAAATTCCTGCCTTACAAGACGTATTAAAGCCGGGCGCGGCGTTGCCGCGCCGTTTTAATTCCGCGCGATGGAGCGGATAGCCAGAAGCTGTCGCTCATCGCGCGATTGTGGCATCCTGCAATTGCTGTTTTTTTATCGACCTTTCCTGGAGGCTTTATGAATCGCAGAAAATTCCTGACCCAAGCGGGCGCCGGCGTTGTTACAGCCGCGGCCGCAGCGCAAGCCGTCGCCCAAGCACCAGGCTTGCCCGAGGTACGCTGGCGCTGTGCGTCGAGCTTTCCCAAGAGCCTCGACACCATCTATGGCGGCGGCGAGACCATTGCCAAGCGTGTCGCAGCCATTACCGGCGGAAAATTCCAGATTCGCGTGTTCGGTGCGGGCGAGATCGTGCCGGCCTTCGGCACGGTCGATGCCGTGCAACAAGGCACGGTCGAGTGCACGCATACGGCGAGTTATTACTTCGTCGGCAAGAACAAGACCTTCGCTTTTGACACCACGCTGCCCTTTGGCATGAACCAACGCCAGCAAAACGCCTGGATCTACTACGGCGGCGGACTGGAACTGGTGCGCGAATTCTTCCGCGAGTTCAACATCATTTCCTTCCCGGCCGGCAACACCGGCTGCCAGATGGGCGGTTGGTTCAGGAAGGAAGTGAAGACCGTCAAGGACCTGAAGGGCATCAAGATGCGCATCGCCGGACTCGGCGGCGAGGTCATGGCACGCCTGGGAGCGGTTCCACAGCAGCTTCCCGGCGGCGACATTTACCCGGCGCTGGAGCGCGGCACCATCGACGCCGCTGAATGGGTCGGACCCTACGACGACGAGAAACTCGGCTTCTACAAAATCGCCCCGCATTACTACTACCCCGGCTGGTGGGAAGCCGACTCGATGTATTCCCTGTTCGTCAACACCAAGGAATGGGAAAAGCTGCCCAAGGAATACCAGGCCGCCATCGAGGCCGCCTCCTACGAGGCCAATACCGACATGATGGCCAAGTACGACTTCCAGAATCCGCAGGCGCTGCTGCGGCTGGTCAAGAACGGCGTCAAGCTGCACGCCTTTTCGCCCGAAATCATGAAAGCCGCGCACAAGGCCTCGTTCGAACTCTATGAGGAAGAGGCCGTCAAGAACCCGTCGTGGAAAAAGATCTACGAGCCGTGGAAGAAATTCCGCCAGGACGAATTCCTCTGGCACCGTGTGGCCGAACAGACGCTGAACACCTTCCTGCTTAACAACCCGGATCCGATTCCCGGCAAGAAATAGCCGGCGCAGGCAATAAAAAGGCCCCGCAAGCGGGGCCTTTTTATTTTGGTACGCGCACCGTGCTTACTTCTGCTCCTTCATCATGCGCTCGATTGCGGCGGCAGGATCCTCTTCCTTTTTCGTATCGGATGTCTCCGTCCTGGCCGCATCTGATTCAGGCGCTTCGACAGGCGCGGCGGGCAGGTCGAGCTGGCGGCGGACCTCTTCGGCGCCCGAACCGCTGATACCGCCCTGCACCTTGGATATATTGCTGGTGACGATGCCGGGGAAGGCGATGACAATGGCCACCATCAATACCTGGATGATGACAAAGGGAATCGCGCCCTTGTAGATATCCATGGTGGTGATTTCCCGGGGCGCCACACTCCTCAGGTAAAACAGCGCAAAACCGAAGGGCGGATGCAGGAAGGAAGTCTGCATATTCACCGCCAGCAGCACACCAAACCAAACGAGGTCGATACCGAGCTTTTGCGCCACCGGCGCGAGCAGCGGCACGATAATGAAGGCGATCTCAAAGTAATCGAGAAAAAACGCCAGGATGAAGACGAATATATTCACCACGATAAGAAAGCCCAGCGCACCGCCCGGCAGGTCCGTTAGCAGATGTTCCACCCACAAATCGCCGTTGACGCCGCGAAACACCAGACTGAATACGGTCGAGCCGATGAGGATGAAAATCACGAAGCTGGTCATGGTGGCGGTCGATTCCACCGACTGCTTCATCAGGCCCCAGTCGAGCTTGCGCCGCATCAGCGCCAAAATGATGGCGCCGCTCGCGCCCATCGCACCGCCCTCGGTCGGCGTCGCCACGCCGAGAAAAATCGTCCCCAGCACCAGGAAAATCAGCACCAAGGGCGGAATAAGCGTGGTCAGCACCTTAAACATCAGTGCCCTGCCTTTTAGTGTGCGTGCCTCCGGCGGCAGCGCCGGCACCGCTTCGGGCTTGACGATGGAAACAATGAACACGTAAAGCGCATAAAACGCGGTCAAAGTCAGGCCGGGGATCAGTGCCCCCTCGTAAAGATCGCCCACCGACGCACCGAGCTGGTCGGCCAGGATGATCAGCACCAAGGAGGGCGGAATGATCTGCGCGAGGGTGCCCGAGGCGGCGATGACGCCGCAGGCCAGCGGCTTGGAATAGCCGTAGCGCATCATCACCGGCAGCGAGATCAGGCCCATGGCGATCACCGAAGCGGCCACTACGCCGGTCGTGGCCGCCAGCAATGCACCGACAAAAATCACCGCATAGGCAAGCCCGCCGCGCACCGCTCCGAACAACTGACCAATGGTATCGAGCAACTCCTCGGCCATACCGCTGCGCTCAAGAATCAGGCCCATGAAGGTGAAAAACGGGATCGCGAGCAAAGTCGAATTGCCCATGATGCCCAGCACCCGCTCGGGCAGGGCCTGTAGCAGGCTCGGATGGAGCAGACCCATCTGCATGCCGATCACGCCGAAGAACAAGCCGTTGGCGGCGAGTGAAAACGCCACCGGATAGCCGATCAGCAAAAACACCACCAGCCCGCCGAACATCAGCGGTGCCATCAAGTCGGGGGACATTACAACGCCTCCTTCTTGTGTTCAGCCGGATTGGGAATCAGGCCTTGCAAAAAAGCCGCGCGCTTGATGATCTCGGACACGCCCTGCAGCGCCAGCATGCTGAACGCGACCGGAATAAGCAGCCGCACCGGCCAGCGAATCAAGCCGCCGTTATCTGAGGACATTTCATTGATTTGGAACGAATTGACCAGCGTCGGCCAGCTATACCAGATGATGATCAGAACCACCGGCAGCAGAGCGAGAAGGCTGCCAAAAATGTCAATCCAGGCCTGGGTACGTGGTGAAAGCCGGCCGGCGATGACATCGATGCGCACATGATCGTTGCGCTTTAGCGCGTAAGCGGCCACCAGCAGAAACATCGCCGAATTCAGATACCACTGGATCTCCAGCCAGCCGTTGGAACTGAGATTCACGGTATAGCGCACCAGGGCGTTGACAGTGCAGATCACCACCGCGACCAGGATCAGCCAGGCCGAGGCCTTGCCGATACGTTCGTTGGCAAGATCGATAAAACGCGAAAAGCGAAGAAGTGAAGACATGGATGGCGGACCAGGTTAAGGACAAAAAATCATGCTTAGTGCTTAAGCAAACAGCATGCCGATAATACCCGCTTCCCTGTCCGTAAAGTCCACCTAATTGGGGAGCGCACCTGCTGAAAAGGCGCGCCAGTCGGGCATTTCCAGCATATCTGCCCTGCAAATCTGACTTACAATCCGGCCTTTCTCCCCGCAGCCAATTCCACCATGATCAACTCCATCCGGGGCACCCGCGGCATGGCCGTCGCCCCCCACGCCCTTGCCAGCCAGTCCGCCCTTGCCGTGTTGCGCGAAGGTGGCAACGCCATCGAAGCCATGATCAGCGCCGCAGCGACCATCGCCGTCGTCTACCCGCACATGAACTCCATCGGCGGCGACAGCTTCTGGCTGCTGTCAGTGCCGGGCAAGGCGCCGGGGGCCATCGACGCCTGCGGTGCGGCGGCGCAGGCCGCTTCCATAGACTGGTACCGCGAACGCAATATCACCACCAGCATCCCGTTTCGCGGCGGCATTGCCGCCAACACCGTCGCCGGCACCATTTCGGGCTGGGGTGCGGCACACAAGCTGTCGCGCGAAGCGCTGGGCGGGCGCATGCCGCTGTCGCGCCTGCTCGAGGACGCCATCCATTACGCCGAGCGCGGCATCCCGGTGACGCGCAGCCAGATGGTCAACACGACCAATAAAAAAGCCGAGTTGCTGCCGCAGCCGGGCTTTGCCGAGACCTTTCTCAACAACGGCGAAGTGCCGGCCACCGGCAGCGTGTTCCTGCAAAAGCGCATGGGAGCAACGCTGCGCCGTATCGCCCGCGCCGGCACCGACGACTACTACCGCGGTGAACTGGCACAGTCCATCGCCGCCGACCTCAAGCGCGCCGGCAGCCCGCTCACCCTCGCCGACCTGCAAGGCCACCGCGCCGGGCTGCGCGACCCGCTGCACCTGGCGCACTCGGCCGGAGACGTCTACAACATGACACCGCCGACGCAGGGCCTGGTGTCGCTGCTGATCCTCGGTGTCATGGACGAACTACAGGTCAATCGCGTCGATGCGGCCAGCGCCGATTTCGTCCACCTTGCGGTAGAAGCGACCAAGGTGGCGTTTCGCGTGCGCGACCAGTACCTCACCGACCCGGCCTACATGACGGTGGATCCACGCGAACTGCTCAAGCCCGCGCACATTCGCGAGCTTGCGGCCAGGGTCGATCGCGGCCGCGCCGCGCCTTGGGGCGCCGGCAAGGGTCCGGGTGACACCATCTGGATGGGCGTCATCGACGGCGAGGGCCGCATGGTCTCCTTCATCCAGAGCATTTATCACGAGTTCGGTTCGGGCGTGGTGCTCAAGGACTCGGGCATCAACTGGCAAAACCGCGGCTGCAGTTTTGCGCTCGATCCGGCCAAGCTCAACAGCCTGCGGCCGGGGCGCAAGCCCTTCCACACCCTCAACCCGGCGATGGCGCGCCTCTCCGACGGCCGCAGCATGGTCTACGGCAGCATGGGCGGCGACGGCCAGCCGCAAACCCAGTCGGCTGTCTTCAGCCGCATCGTCGGTTACGGCATGACGCCGCAACAAGCCGTCAGCGCGCCGCGCTGGCTGCTCGGGCGCACCTGGGGACAAGTGAGCGAGACGCTCAAACTCGAGTCGCGCTTTCCGGCCGAGGTCATCGCCAGGCTCAAGGCGATGGGCCACGACACCGAAGTGCTGACCGAATACGACGAAACGGTGGGCCACGCCGGCGCCATCGTGCGCCATCCCAACGGCGTGCTCGAGGGCGGCGCCGACCCGCGCAGCGACGGCAGTGTGGCGGCGTTCTAGCTGACCGGCCGACGCTGCGCCTGCTGCGCGAAACGCCGCCGGAAGAGTACACTCGCCGGGTCATGGACGAGACCGCCCGCATCCTGATCGACGCTGACAAAGTGCTGGCGGTGGTGGCCGCCGTGGCGAAGGAGGCGCGTCCGCACGTCGCCCTGCACGCCACACTCGACAGCTCCCTGGAAAAAGAGCTGGGCCTCGACAGCCTGGCGCGCGTCGAGCTGGTGCTGCGCCTGGAAAAGGAGTTCGGCGCAAGCCTGCCCGAACAGGCTCTGGCGAGCAGCGAATCACCACGCGACCTGCTGCGCTTCCTGCTCGCCTCGGCCGGCCACGCGCCGCGCGCCGCCGACACCAGCGTCGCCAGCCTGGTGCAGGAGAGTGGCGTGCGCCCGCCCTCGCAGACGCAGGCACGCACCCTGGTCGAGGCACTCGAGTACCACGTCGAGCACCAGCCCGACCGACTGACCGTGTTCATGTACGAGGAGCGCGAGGAGTTCCCGCTCAGCTACCGCGCGCTGTGGGACGGTGCCGCCGGCTATGCCGCGCGGCTCGCCGACGCGGGCCTGCAGCCTGGGCAAATGGTGGCGATCATGCTGCCCACCTGCAAGGAGTACCTCTACGCCTTTTACGGCGTGCTCCTGGCCGGCGGCGTGCCGGTGCCGCTGTACCCGCCGGCGCGGCTGACCACCATCGAAGACCACATGAAGCGCCACGTCGGCATCCTGCAAAGCGCCGGCGCCGTGATGATGATCACCATTGCCGAGGCGCGGCCGCTCGCCTACCTGTTGCGCGCCCAGGTCGACTCGCTGCAAAAGGTGCTGGTACCGGCCGACCTCGCCGGCCCGCCGGATGCCAACTTCATTGCCGCACGCGGCAAGCCCGGTGACACGGGTTTTTTGCAATACACCTCGGGCAGCACCGGCAACCCCAAGGGCGTGGTGCTGTCGCACGCCAATCTCATGGCCAACGTGCGCGCCATGGGCGCGGCGGTCAACACCAACCGCGAGGACGTGTTCGTCAGCTGGCTGCCGCTCTACCACGACCTCGGATTGATCGGCGCCAACTTCGCCTCGCTGGTGCTGGGCTTCCCGACGGTGCTGATGTCCCCCCTCGCCTTCCTGTCGCGGCCCTCGAGTTGGATGCGTGCCATCCACCGCCACCGCGGCACCCTCTCCGGCGGGCCGAATTTTGCGTTCGAGCTGTGCCTGCGCCGCATACCGGACGAGGAAATGGAAGGCATAGACTTGTCGAGCTGGCGCTTTGCCTTTAACGCCGCCGAGCCGGTGAGCCCGGACACCATTGTCGCCTTCGAAAAGCACTTTGGCCGCTACGGCCTGCGCAAGAACTGCCTGTCGCCCTCATACGGCCTCGCAGAATCCTCGGTCGGCGTGGCGATCACCACGCCGGGCACAGCCTGGCGCGCCGACCGCCTCGACCGCGAGCGCTTCACGCGCAGCGGCGAGGCGGTGGCGGCGGCGCCCACCGACGCTTCGCCGCTGCTGGTGATCGGCTGCGGCACGCCGATTCCCGGCCACGACCTGCGTGTGGTGGACGCCGCGGGGCTGGAACTGCCCGACTGCCAGGAGGGGCAACTGCAGTTTCGCGGCCCCTCCTCCACCTCGGGCTATTACCGCAATCCGGAGGCGACGCGCACCCTGTTCGACGGTGAATGGGTCAACACCGGCGACCGCGCCTACCTCTCGGCCGGCACCTTGTTCATCACCGGGCGCGAAAAAGACATCATCATCCGCGGCGGCCGCAATATCAGTCCCTATGAGCTGGAGCAGGCGGTGGGCGACCTGGCCGGCATCCGCCGCGGCTGCGTCGCGGTGTTCGGCAGCAACGACCCTGCCGCCGGCACCGAGCGCGTGGTGGTGCTCGCCGAAATGCGCGACAAGGACGGCACCCGCCACGATGACCTGAAGCGCATGATCAATGACATCGCAGTGCGCCTCCTTGGCGCGCCGGCCGACGACATCGTGCTCGCGCCCGCCGGCACCGTGCCCAAGACCTCGAGCGGAAAAATCCGCCGCGTCGCGGCGCGTGAATTCTACGAGCGCGGCCCCGCCACGGTGAAACGCCAGGCGGTGTGGCTGCAGTTCGCGCGCCTGCTGCTTGCCGGCGCCGCGCCGCAACTGCGCCGCGGCCTGCGCGCCATCGGCGGGATGTTGTTCGCGCTGCGCGCCTACGCGGTGTTCGCCGCGCTGCTGCCGCTGGCATTTTTCGCCGCGCTGCTGCTGCCGGTGAAACAGTGCTGGAACACCGGCCGCATGGTGGCACGGCTATTCCTGAAATTTTCCGGCATCCCGGTCGCGGTGCGCGGCCTCGAGCACCTGCCTGCGGGCAAAACCGCGGTCCTTGCCGTCAATCACACCAGCTACCTCGACGCGCTGGTGTTGCTGTCCATTCTGGAATACCGCGGCTACGCCTTTGTCGCCAAGCGCGAGTTCGAAAGCAATTTCCTCATGCGCACGCTGCTCAAGGGCTTTGGCACGCACTTTGTCGAGCGCTTCGACGTTGCCAAAAGTGCCGAACATGCCGGCGATCTGGCCGCAGCGACAAAGCACGGCGTCTCGCTGATTGTATTTCCCGAGGGCACGCTGGTGCGCAACACCGGACTCATGACATTCCGCACCGGCGCATTCCAGGCCGTGGCCGAGGCCGGCATCGCGGTGGTGCCGGTGGCACTGCGCGGCCTGCGCTCGGTGCTGCGCGACGGCACCTGGTACCTGCGCCGCGCACCGGTGACGGTGACCCTAGGTGCGCCGCTACTGCCCGAGGGCAGCGACTGGGCCGCAGCGGTGAAACTGCGCGACGCGGTACGAGAGGAAATCCTCAAGTCCTGCGGCGAGCCCGACCTTGCCGGCGGGCATCGCTAGCAGCGTGTTGAAAAAAGGGGGCGACGCCCCCTTTAGATCCCCCGAATCAGAGGCTGTTGAGAGGTAAACGTGCATCCCGTTACTCTATTTTCATCTTGAACCTGTGTTTTTCAACAGCCTGCCAGGCTGTTGTGCTATTTCATTTTTGAATAGGCGGTCGGCGCGAGGATGGAGTTTTCCACGCGCACGACGATTTGTCCGTCTTCCTCGGTCTTGGCGCGCGCCTTGTGCCATGCCGGGTCGGATGCAAACTTGTTCCATTTTTCCTCGCGCTCGGCGAGGCTCTTCCATTCAAGAATGTAGGTCAGCTTGTTGTTGCAGTTGTCGCCGATGTAGTCGGTGAAAAACCCGACCTGGCGGATGCCGTGTTTTTTCCACATCTTGAGCGTGACATTGGCAAAGCGCGCGTTGAGCGCGGCCAGGCGGCCCGGAACGGTGTGGTAGATGCGCATTTCATAAATCATGACGGGCTTTCCTATAGTGGTGTGGTGGGGATACCCCGATTCCCGGGGCTTGCATCAGTCAATTGCAGCTGCGGCCTGCAAGTCTAGCGCAAGGCTTGGGTATGGTCTGCCTTAGGTCACCGTCAGCCCGGAGGCTCATTCCCCCGTTGCGCCGCAGATCCGCACCCGATGCACTAACATCAGGCATACGCCAAAAGCAGGAACCTCTCGCCATGCAACAAAGTCCCTGGTTCGCAGCCGCCATGCGCCGCATCTTCTTGCTGATCACGCTCGTCTTGGTTTGCGCGCCGCAGGTCCGCGCCGACGCCATCGCCGATGCCGTGCGCAGCGGCGGCGTGGCCCTGCTGATACGCCATGCCACGGCGCCGGGCAACTTCGATCCGGTCGGTTTCAGGCTTGACGACTGCGCGACCCAGCGCAACCTGTCGGCCGCGGGACGCGAGGAAGCGCGGCGCATCGGCGCCCACCTGAAAAAACGCGGCATCATCCCCGGCGAAGTACTGACCAGCCAGTGGTGCCGCTGCCGGGAAACCGCCACGCTGGCGTTTGGCGCGGCACGCGACTGGCCGGCGCTGAATTCATTCGTGAGCAACCGCGACAGCGAGACTCAGCAGGTTGCCGAAGTACTCGCACGCCTCGCCAGCATGCAGCCCGGCGAAAAACCGCTGGCGCTGGTAACCCATCAGGTCATCGTAACGGCCGTCACCGGCGTGTATCCGCAGTCGGGCGAGGTGGTCGTGGTGACCGCCGCGCGCCAGAACGGCAAGGTGGTCGTGAAAGTGATCGGCAGCATCAAGCCGGACGAGGCGAAATAGGCAAAGATTTGCGCCCGTTCACCGGGCGGGGCTTGCCGCTAGAAAAGGTAGCTCAGCGCCAGCACGCCCGAGACCGCGGAGCTTTGGAAAACAATGGGGCTGTTACGCGTATCGCCCTGCAACGAGCGTGCCGTCAGGGCCCCGGTCAGCGACCATTTGGCGTCAATCAAATGCGTCAATGAAGCATTAAGCCGCGCATCCCGAATTCCCGCCCCCGGGGTGTACGTCCGGTAGCCGCTGCTCACGGACTGGCCCGGCGTCACGCCAAAATAGGACTGCATGTAATCACCGTTGACATAGGTCGTCGCAACGCCGACGGCGCCGCGCCATTTGGGCGCGAACTGGGTGGTATAGCCCGCGCCCAGGTCGAGCTGCATGCCGTTGCGATCATTGCCGGCGCCGTAGCGCAGCGAGGAGGTAAGGAACACCTCCCGCGTCGGAAGGTAATTGAAAAAGATGCCCGCCTCGGGTCGCGCATCGATGTCACCCATGCCCGATAGCGCGCTGGAGCGGCTTTGCTTGCGGCCCAGGTCTGCGGTGACGCGCACACCATATTGCACGTCGGATGAAGATGGAAAACGATAGCCGATACCGTTGCTAAAGCCGGCGAACCAGCCGTTCGCCCAGCGGTAGTCGATGCTGGGCAGCACCATGACGCGCCGCTGGTTGGATCCCATGTACTCGGGCGCGGAAATCACCACCGCCCCCGCCAGGCCGCCGTCAGCACCATCGGGCACACCGAACAGCCGCACGGCGTCGAACGCCTGCCCTTGCGCCAGGCTGCTCACCGCCAGCAGCGATGCGACAGCCAGGGATTTACAAAGAGCGGGGAATTTCATTGGGTCTGGCTTTCCGGAAAGAGCGGTGAATGGCGCCGTTTGGCACAGGACGGCAGCGGCGCCGCGCAGTCTAGCCGAATCCGCTCTCCGCGTGGCAACTATAAGCATAGAACAATGCAATCCTGGTGCTTGCCGACCGTTGCGTCGACGGTGGTGCTTTGGCGCCCCCCCCCAAGCGACCGCCCGTACCGGGCCGCAGAAAAGTTGCCCTGCTTATCCCCTACAATGCACCCCGAGCCTGACCAGACCGCTTGCCCAAACTGAAAGCACACAGACCATGTTGAAGTACTACTACAACGCCTCACCCAACCCGATGAAGACCACCCTGATGCTCGAGGAGCTGGGCCTGCCCTATGAGGCGATCGCCATCGACACGCGCAAGGGCGAGCAGTTCTCCCCCGAATTGCTCAAGGTCAACCCGAATGCCAAGGTGCCGGCGATCGTCGACGGCACTGTGCGCGTGTTCGACAGCAACGCCATCCTGCTCTACCTTGGCGACAAGGAAAAACGCTTCGTCGCGCCGGTCAGCGACAACGCCGCGCGCGGCGAGATGCTCTCCTGGTTGATGTTCATCGCCACCGGCGCCGGCCCGTTCTCGGGGCAATCGGTGCACTTTCGCCATGCCGCCCCCGAACCCAAGGAATACGCCTTGAACCGGTACGACTTCGAGGCGCACCGCCACTGGAAGATCGTCGAAGACCGCCTCGGCGCTTCGCGCTACATGGCCGGCAAGGAATATTCGATCGTCGACATGGCCTGCTGGGGCTGGGCGCGCATGATGCCCTACGTGCTGGGCACCGGTGACGCCACCTGGACCACCTATCCGAACATCAAGCGCCTGATCGACGAAATCAACGCCCGCCCCGCCATGGCGCGCGTCGAAGCCCTGAGGACACACCAGGCATTCAAGGCCGAAATGGACGACGAAGCCAAACGCTTCCTGTTCCCGCAGAACAGCCGGTTGAACAAGGGGTAAGCCGGTGCAGTTCAAGGCCTGGCTGCTGCGTAAGTACAAGGGTGCGATCACTACTGCGTAAATCAGCCCTTTCCGCACATTCCGAGCAGTTTGGTCTGTATATTGGCCGGCATAAAATACGTGCTGCCGGAGGGGTGTGATGACAAATAAAACTGCTTCGCATGGGGCAACGCTTGGCGCAGCGGTCGGGGCGTGCGTGGAGCGGATTCGCATCTTCAATCCGGTGTACCGGGCGTACTCGCATCTCGCCACGGACATCGGCCCGCAGGTGGCCGTGTTGCAGGCGGAGCTTGACGCCGGG